>JAITTF010000199.1 GCA_031287215.1 Bacteroidales bacterium | reverse complement strand
TTCCTTGTTGTATCGGCGAGTAAAATAAAAGTTCAAAATTAAAAACTAAAAATTACAAAAATGAAAAAACTATATATTTTAATATTTTTCGCCATAATTTCTTTGTTTACAAGTTTTATGGTGCAAGCGCAAATGTACTTTCCGGCTACGTTGCATACCTATTATTATGGAACACGAGATGATTTGGAAACCTTTTATAATCCTTCGTTTGTACCTCCTTTTTATTCTTTAAGAAATCGGTGGGTAAATGTTGGACAAGGCGTATATTATAACGGTAATCCTTTCCCTTATATTGATTATAATAATCAATGGGAAATTGTTAATCATTATGCAGATCAACATGCGCAAGATGCGTTTTGGAGTGCCAACAAATGCCGTCAATATTTCTATGATAAACATGGTAGGGCAAGTTTTAATTGTATTGATTGTGATAACCCCAGACCAGTAGCCGTTGTTGTAGATGCAAATAATTTTCCATATAATTCTTCTATGTGGGTAGATAATTGTCATAGAGACGATGTGTGTATAGCTATTATTTATCTTGGTCAGAGAGAAGGAGATAGTTATTATAATTATGTGACGGCTTTGGATATCATAGCTCACGAATATGCACATGGTGTGGAAAACTATTCTTCTAATTTTGCTCCATTAAATGGAACAATGTTTGCGGGAAAATTTCAATATTTATCGGATGGTCTGAGTGATATATGGGCAATGGTGATAGAGCATGAATATGTTCCAGATGGGAGCTTGTTGGATGATGGTACTGAGATAGGAGTAAAGAATTGGCAAATAGGGGAATTGTCGTTGAGAGGTTGTTTACGCAATATAGCAAATCCTTCAGATCCCAGCGCTGTACAGCTAATAGCCTCTTCTTATTTACAAGAAGGTTGGGACGAGGGAGACGATACCTTCAAAAGTGGTGTTTTTTCTCGGTGGTTTTACTATTTAGTGGGAGGTATTTTTCAAGAGTGTCTGATTGAGACAGAAGGTATTGGTTGGGATGAAGCAGCACAGATTGTTTATAAGACACAAACAGAGTATATTATAGATTTTTTAAATATAGATTGGGATAATCCACCTTTGCCTTTAGACGAATTGCTCAACTACAGTTACCCTCAAGTGCGAAATGCTACCATTGCAGCTGCAACAGCCCTTTTTGGAGCAGATTCTCCACAAGTGAATGCAGTCATCATGGCTTGGGATGCTGTTAATGTGCCTTTTTCTCCTGATTTTAACGATAGTAACTTCTACATCATAGAAGAAGATGAGACGATAGTCGAGAATACTACTTGGGGAGAAAATTTACGAGTATTAGCAAAAGCTAACATTACGGTGGCATCGGGTGTAAATTTGACCATAAAGGGGACCGTCTATTTTAAAGAAAATACAGGATTGACAGTCAATCCGGGTGCAACCTTAACCATCAATGGAGGATACCTTACCGTTTGCGGAGAGACCTATTGGAAGGGAATAGTAGTAAAAGGAGACCCTAATAACATGGGATATAGGGGAAGAGTTTTCATGACTCCCAGAACTACTGAGGATAATGTAATATTCAGACCCACCATTGAACAAGCCTTAACCGGCATTCTTATTCCCTACAACAACACTTCCGGACATGGTACTGTTTCGGCAAGAGATGCAGATTTTATTAACAATAGACTTGCTGTAAGTATTCCGGCAGATAATAATGTTGTAAATTCCAGCAATTTTACGAATTGCCTTTTTAAAGTGGATCAAAATTTTACTGTACCCAGTCTCATAGCCGAAAGAGACCGTACTTGCATGGTCTATCTAAAAGAGGTAAAAGGGATCAATTTTCATGCCTGTACTTTCTTAAAGGAAAATGTAACTACTCCTCAGCGTGGTATTGAAGCTCACAATGCAGGGTTTAGTGTAAAGGCTTTTTGTGATTATCCTGATGGACAAACGCCCGGAGAGGGAGAACCTTGCCCCGAAATGTACCTCGCACGCTCAGCATTTTCGGGCTTTGATATTGCTATTCTTGCGGAGAACCACTCTTCCATTATGAATACCTTTAGTGTAAATCAAGCTAACTTTGACAACAACCGCGTGGGTATTGAAGCCAGTGGAATCCGCAATGCAGCAATATTGCAGAACCATTTTAATATCGGCTCTTTCAACTCTGTAGATGATGCACGTGTCTTAGCTTATGGTGTGCGCTTGCTCAGCTCCTCAGAATACCGCGTAGAGGAAAATCACTTTGCCCCGACTCTCAATGCTTATGGTACTAAAATAGGAGTTTATGTGGAAGAGAGCGGTCCTAATGAAAATGTAATCTATTTTAATGATTTCCAAGATTTGGATATTGCAAATAGATTAACAGGAATCAATAGAAAGATAAATGACTATGGAAAGACAGGACTTCAAGTTTTATGTAACCAATTTGATAATACTGCCAAAACTGATGTTGAAGTTTTAAATTCAGGTATTCAACCCACTCATTCAGGTATTCGTATAAAGCAGGGAGGTGTTTTTCCCAATGGTGGTTTCATAGATTTTTCAGCGGGGAATCTCTTCTCTTTAGATCCTGAATACCACTATTATAACGCAACTCAGTTTACCATAGACTATTATTACAATCCTGCCGTATCTCGAGAAAAACCCACTCGTATTTTTGAAATATTTACTTATGCCAGCAATCCCAGCCTGTGTCCTACCAGAATCACCAGAGATGATATTGATGTAGCCGATTATTTAGAAGGGTTGCTTGATGAACAAGAGAGTGCCGATGAAGCCTACGATGCTTTGCAATATGTTTATCACAATCAGTTAGATGGCGGCAGTACAGAAGAATTGCTCCATCAGGTTCAAGGATCTTGGGGCGATGATGTATGGAAATTGAGACAAGAGTTGATAAGCAAATCACCCTATTTATCACAAGAGGTTTTGAAAGAAGTAGCCAAAGAGAATCTTTTGCCGCAAGCGCTCTATCTGGAGATATGTCTTGCCAATCCCGATGCAGTAAAAGATGGAAAATTTATTGACTTCTTGGCGGAGGACATTCCAAATCCGCTACCCAATTATATGCTCAATCTCATTAAAGAGAGTGGCAATACCAAAACCGTTCGAACTACTATGGAAGCTGTCATGTCGGCATTTTCAGCTAAGAGCAGTGTGGCACTCAATCAATATGTAGGGTATTTGCTGATGGATAGTATAAATCATAGTGCAGACGTAACAGCCAAATGGGCAGCACGAGGAAGTTATTCCGATGTCTTAGCTCTTGCAACAGACAAACTCTCCATCCATGAATATGCTTCTGCTTACGATATGGTTTACGCTCTTTTGAATAATCCTGCTTATGTAGAGTATTATGAAAATGAAATCAACGATTTTATGGATTATATTCTCTATAGAGAAACATTGCATGATGAGGATATTTCAGTTTATGAATTGGATTCTATACAATTAGCAGATTTAATAGCCTTTTCTTCAAACCATACTGGAATTGGGAAACGATTTGCAGACAATATTTTGTGTTATACGTATAACCTTTGTCCGGAAGATGAGGAGTACGTAGAACCTAAACGTCTCAACCATTCTAATGCTAACAAACATGACAGCAAGTTTGATCATTTTTTTGTTCAAATCAAACCTAATCCTGCAGATACCTATTGTGAGTTTGAATGGAACTTCGGAGATATGGAAGGAGTGAAGACACTTACAATAACAGGTGTGAATGGTACCACGATACTATCTCGGTTACTTTCCAATTCTCAAGGTCAATGGGTATGGGATACGAGAGGATTAATCTCCGGTTTTTATATTTATTCTGTTTACAAAGATGGGATATTGCTTGAAACGGGTAAAATAGTAAAAAAATAAAGTAATAATCAAGGGATAAGGAGTGTCTTTTTGCTCCTTATCCCTTTTAAAAAAAATGTATGATGAAAAGATTATTTTTATTTTTATTTTTTATTTTTTATTTGCTATTAAGCTTTTCTCAACACGATATTTTTACGGTTGGCTTTTTCTCAGATCCAAGTGTATCTTATTTGTATAGTAAAGTCTGGAAAAACAGTGTAGAACTTTTTACTATTACAGAAGGTAATATTAATTGTCAAGGACACGATGTCTTTGTAACCGAAGATGAGAATGTTTATGTTTCTGGCATTTATAATGAAAACCCTTATTATGTTGGAGATGCAATTATTTGGCAAAATGGGATTCCCATATTTACAAGTTTGGGTGGCTATGGTAGTAAAGTTATAGTTGATGGCTCTGATTTATATATGTGTGGAGTAAAACGAGCTTTTTATTCAGATATAGCTTCAGTGTGGAAAAACGGGAATATCTTATATTCGATGTCTTTTTCCGAATATGGGTTTAGTGCAGGTGCTTATGATATGTGTCTTGCAAATGGTGATATATATGTAGCAGGAGATCAAACTAAAGTACCTTCCATAGGGTATAGCTATTATGCTGCTACCGTGTGGAAAAATGGGGAGGTATTGTATGACCTTGCTACTACAGCTTCTGCGGCTATGTCCGTTTTTGTTGATGGAGACGATGTATATGTGGGTGGCTATGAAGTGTTATATGGATACTATCAGGTAGGTAGAATATGGAAAAATGGGGAAGTTCTTTATTCGTATGCGTATCCCGATTATCCCGATCCTTACCATTCTTATGCTGAGGTACTCAGTGTTTTTGTTGCAAATCAGGATGTATATGCTGTAGGAAAGATGGGACCTGGAGGTAATTTTTATGTAGGTAAATTATGGAAAAATGGAGAAGAATTATACACTTTTGAAAATTACGGAAATAGCTTTGTGGATTGCGTGGATGTAATAGTTATAAATAATGAAGTGTACTCTTGTTGTTCCTTTTTTGGTGGCTCCGTTTTGGGTAGTAGTAAGATTTACAAAAATGGAGACATACTTTACGATTTGCAACACTGCTCTGCCACCTCCATGTTCATCATTCCCGATAGCACAATCAGTGTCAAAAAATCGGAAACGAATCATATCAACGTTTACCCTAATCCTACCTCCGATAAGATTACAATAAGTATGTCGGAAAATAGCCATACAGCCCTCTTTGTGCTCTACGACATTGCCGGTAGGGAATTGCTACGCAAAACTATTAAGCATGAGGAGTGTATAGACGTAAGCCGCTTCGTCTCCGGCGTGTATATCTATACAGTGGAGAGTGA
>JAITTF010000168.1 GCA_031287215.1 Bacteroidales bacterium | reverse complement strand
ACATCATCATCGGCAACATTGTCAATCGTTTGTTCCTCAAGAATGCCTTCTAATCTCCCTTTTATAGAATTTGCCCGTTCTTTTACAATATCAGAAATTTCATTTTCATTCCAATATTTTCCCAAACGCATCAACGGCAACAATTTTTTAATGGCTTTTTCGGAAAGTGAGCCATACTCGCTTTTGAATGGCTTGAAATTCTTAAAGTTCTCAACAAAAGAACTTTCATCTAAACCGTTTTTTTGAGCAAAACTTTTCAATGCCTTTTCAAATTCAACTTTATCCGTAACAGAATAGATTATATGCCAAAGTTGATATTCTTTTTCTTTGGTCAAAAAAACGGCAGGGACATTTTCAACTTTTTCCAAACGTCTGCTAATTTCATAGCCCGTTTCATTGCAAGGATAAGTCTTTGATTTGTCTTCTTCCTTATCTTTGGAATTGTCAAAAACATAATTCCAACGATATTTTGTAATCTCCTTTGCAATTTCTTTGTTCAAAATTGTGGTTTTTGCATCAGGAAATTTTTCTTTTATAAGCGGAGTAACCAAAAAAGCAATAATTTCCTTGTTATTTACCTCCTTTTTCGTCATTAAAAACTCAAAAAGTTTTTCCAAATCGTCAACCCCTTTGATAAAATTGTTCGTTACATCTTTATCTTCATCTCTCGTATAAATTTTGAGATTATACAACCATTGCCAAACTCTAAATTCTTGATAATAAGGGTTTGATTTTGGAACGGCTTTCAAGTATTCTTTTACAATTTTATCATTTCCGTTTTCGTCTTTTTCAAAAATATTTTTAATTGCTTTGCTATTTTCGTCTAATTTATTGATTTTATGTTTTCTAAATTCTAAACTACAATTTCCAATAGACGATTTTTGACTGCGTAATGGACGTTGATAGAAAATAATGTCTTTGACAAACAAATCAACAAAACTTTTGCCACTCAATTCATTTTGTCGGTCTTCATTGCTTCTGTACAACTCTCTAATGCAATCGCTGTATTTTTCTTCGGTAAATAATTCGGGCTGAAGTTCAATTTGCTTGTTGAGAATAGCAATCAACTCATCTTTGTAAAATTTGCGTTCAATAGTACGCACCAATTTTCCACGAATTTTTTGCGTTGGGTTTGCCAACAAAGTTTCGTAAATGTATGTGCCAACCGTTTTGTTACTGTTTGTAATTGTAATTTCAGTTCTTGCTTTTATTTTCTTATAAATTTTGTATTGCTGTTCTTTTGACATTAAATTAATTTCGTCGAAAGACGGCAAAGGCGTAATACGGCGTTTTTCTTTTCCTGTTGCATCTGATTTTTTGTCCTTAACAATTTTGATATTTCCGTTTTCGTCAAGTTCCTCCGTTATCAAAAATTCTTTTTCGACATTTAACCAATTCGGCTCTGTTGTAAAAGTTGCAGAATATTCCCATCCATTTTCCAAAGTCATTTTATACCAAGTTTTTTTGTCATTTTTCTTATCTTGCTCGCCTTTTTCAACTGATATAATTTTAAGTGATTGTACATATTCTTTTATGCCTGTTTTTTCTTCCTCTTCGCCACGAAGTTGATAATAACCTCGTTTTTGATTGAAATTCAAGATTATCCACGCTAATTCTTCTTTTTCAATCTTTTGCGAAAGTGCTTTTTTACGCAGATAATATATTGTCCAGTCGTATGAGATTTTTATATCTTGTCCGTTTGCTTTAAAATCTTCTGCCATTTCAAGAAACGAATTTTGAAAGAGAAACACAAATTCTTCCTTATTTTTTGCCTCATTCCGAACTTTCTTATAAGTAATTTTAGGTTCTTTGTCTTTAAAAAATTTCCCAAAACGCTTTTCAAAATCAATTTCTTGCGAATAATGTTCTGGTAAAAATCCCAAAACATTTAGAACACGGTGCAATCTTTCGCGACGCAATAAGTGCCGTTCACGTAATTTTCTCGTGCCACGATAACCTGTTCTTTCTGCCGTTTGCGATACAGAGTTACCTTTGCCAAATTCACCTAAAATACTCTGGTCCATCGGAATAATCCTACTACCAATTCCAAGTATTTTACCTTTTTTATTTTCAAAATCCTGCTCTATTAAAGCCCAGCCAATGCTGTTTGTCCCTAAATCAAGTCCTAATATTCTCTTGCTCATATCTACTATGTGTTTATTTTAAGATGCAAAAGTATAAAAATTACTGTTGAATTGTATATTTTTTTATAAAAATTTGTTTGTATCACTTTTTTTTGTACCTTTGCACCTTCAAAATTGAACCAATTCACAAGAAGGATTATTCCGTTGTGAAAACATTTAAGGCGGGAAGAGCAATCTTCTCGTCTTTTCTTTTAATATGACATTCCCTTTCAATGATAAAAATTTCATAGACTATACAATGAAAAAAGAATAAAGAACAAAACTTTGAATTAAAAAATTCGTGGTTTATTCTTTATTCTCTTCAAAATGAATCCGAAAATTCATTTTCTAATGCAGTCTGCAATCACTTAACAACCATTCTTTTATCCTAACCTGAGTTGTTTCAGACTGCAAAATTACAAAATTGAAACCAATTCACAACGATGTAGACTTTTTATCTTATTTAAACAAGTTGTTTCAGACTGCAAAATTACAAAATTGAAACCAATTCACAACACCTATTTCTGCAAATGTCCTTCCAGACGAGTTGTTTCAGACTGCAAAATTACAAAATTGAAACCAATTCACAACTCGCTCCACCTCTTCGTGCACTTTTCCAAGGTTGTTTCAGACTGCAAA
>JAITTF010000080.1 GCA_031287215.1 Bacteroidales bacterium | reverse complement strand
ACTCATCAATCTTTTCGAATACCGATGATTCTTGTTCATTTGACAAAGAAAACAAAAAAGAATTGTCGTACAATTTTCCTATTTCAAAAGGTAACTGTGCATCTGCCAATATTTGTTTGTATTCAGTAGCTAAAGCAGGATAATGTTGCGCCCACAATTCAGAAAATCGTATCAATGAACTTTCGGATTTTATATTGGCTATTGGTTTTAGCCACGAGAGTAAAATATCACACAATTTGCTGTTACCTCCAGAGTTGCCTCTAACGTCTATCACCAACGTTTGTATTTTATTTGTTTCTATCGCTTGAAACATTTCTGATAGAAAATTATCAAATCTTGGATATTGTGATAACTTTTTTTCTAAATCTTCTGATAGTTCATTTGGGTTATTCATGTAATATTGGTAACGCAAAGTACCTTGATCGGTGCAGGTATTAAATTGTAGATAACAAATGTCTTTTTCAGGAAGTATTGTATATTGGAACGGTTGCTTCGTATTTTGTCTGGGTGAATTGGACGGAGCTTGCGTTTGTTGTTGAACTATATTTATTCCCTGTTTAGAAATTGGACGTATTGAAATGTTTGTACCATCCGTAAAAGTAAGTGCTAAAGAAGAGTCCGACAGACAATACGGATTATGTGCCCATATAGAATACAACTGCATAAAACCATTCACTTTGTCTAAAAAATAGACCTCGTTATCACTACTAATCGCTTGCCTGAAACTATTTAACACCTCAAAAAACGGCTGTCCGTTTATTTGTAAAATTTGTTTACCCAAAACAGATTCATATTCCTTATTTATTCCAAGCAAATAGGCATTTTGTTTGTCTAAGAAAAAAGTAAACGGATAAATAAGATTATTGTTAATATCCGGAAACAAGGTAGTATGACCATCATTTAATAAAGTAGCAATTGCTTGTAAATAATTTTTCAACTGATTAACAGACTGATAGTTGGACACCACTTGATATCCCTCATTAGCAATACTATCAATATTGAAAGGAAAATCAGATTCAGGAGCAAAGGCAGGATGGCACTGTTTCAGAATATCCAGAAAAAGAAGCAAATCTTTTTGATACATATTCCCATCTTTGTAAGCATAGGAATTCTCGATATTCAAACTCGAATAAGTCTTAAAATCAGGATTTTGTCCTTCTGCCGGCAATACATTCAACAGCATAATACTTAATATTACAATTAACCAACTTTTCATTGAAAGAATTTTACTCATAACTTTATTTTTAATAATAACTGAAAAAACAGGTCAAATATAATACATATTTTTTAATTACTTTTACAAGCAAGTGTTTTTACAGCATAGCGAATATCTAAAAAATTTTCCAACATTGATTTTGCCGGAATACAAACGTTTTCGTTTTTATTTTTATCATCTGTACATCCGCCATAACAAGAAGGAAATAAAATACATGATTTACATTGATTATCCAATATGGGATTTCCTTTTATCATCATATCAGACAATAACCCATAATTAGTTATGGTTTGAGGAGCAAAAATAGAACCGACTTCTTTTTCTTTTTCTCCTAAATGATGCCAACATTTGTATAATTCACCTTCCGGACCTATAACAAAAGCATTCAACTGTTGCATCATACAGCCTTTCGCTATTCTAAATGGGTACAAATCTTTTGTGTATATTCCTTCTTCTTCAAACAATTTTTTTAAAAATACAGCTTTTTGATAATTATCACCATAACAAGTATTTGCTTGACAACCCCTTCCGTAATCATGGACAAATGCAGGATACAAATGAACTTTTGGACCATATCGTGCTTGCAATATCCTAAATAAAGGAGCATATTGATTTGAGTTAATGGTATTTATATTCATTCTTATGCTAATACCTACATTATGTTTTGACAATAAAATATCCATATTGGACAATATTTTATCAAAAGTCCCATTTCCGTTAATTAAATGTCTTGTTTGGTCATGTGTCTCTTTTGTGCCATCTAAGGTAATTTGTAAACCTGTAATTTTTAGATCATCTATAGAATCAATAATCTTATCTAATTGAAAGCCGTTGGTAACCATAAATGCACTATAGTTTTCTACCAATTTTTGCAATTCAGATGATAAATAATTAATGGTATTGATCGCCAATGTCGGTTCGCCACCATACCATACAACACCTAAAGATTGAACGGAAGTCTGCTTTTTCACAAAATCGACAATTCTGTCCTGAACTTTTTTAGACATTCTTTTATTTGCTCTGTCTTTTTCATAGCAATAGGGACAGTTAAAATTACAGGCGCGTGTTGGCGCTATAGTTAAAGACAATGAATTCGGATTGAAACGTTGAGTTAAAGTTGTTAACATCAATTTATTTATCTCGCTTTCATTCGATTGAACAATGAAACGTCCGTCATACAAAAATCTATATTGCTCATCTTGTGTATCAATACAATCGGGATTTCCTTTTATTTTAACGATTTCATTGTATCCATCTTTATCTAATTCGATGAGCATATTCGATAAAGAACTGTATAACAAATAAGTTTCTAATTTTTTAGAATAATACAAATGATTATAAATACTCCACTCCATTGCTCTGCATTTAATCCATTTTCAATGATTCGGAATGACTTTTTATCTGTTTTTTTTAACATCTGTTTCATTATAAAAAATTTAAGTTGATTATACTCTCTATTCAGGCTTTTCAATACATTTTTTGCAAAAATTTCGTTTCCTGCCAACGCCTCTTTTCCGATACCTTGTATCAGATATTTTGGGATATTGAATTTTTTCGTACCTTTACGGCGCCTTCTTGTGATTTAAGTTTATACTCTAATTTATTCGGTAATGTATATTTTGTCTAAACCTCGCGAGGAGGCATTTTTATTTTACCATCAGGCGGCGAGCCTTGGCATAATAAAAACGATATATGTTTGCATTTATTTTTTAATCTCAATTCCATTTAGTATTACTTTGCAATATTCCCAGATTTTTTCCGGCTTCCATTCTTCCGTGGGCATATCTATCTCCAATTTAATGTGTATTCTGTCAGGTGTATCCAATTGAAGTTGTTGACTGTATAAATTAAAAAAATTAAATTTCAATACTTTACTGATTGTCATTAACGTACTGGGATCTACCAATTTCCTGTTGAATATTTTATATACGTT
>JAITTF010000069.1 GCA_031287215.1 Bacteroidales bacterium | reverse complement strand
CCTGGGCCTGCTTTCTTTACGGTCCTTTTTACTGCTGCTTTCGCAGAGGGTTTTTTGGCCGGGGTTTTGGCTGGTACTTTTACGGCTTTGGTGATGGATTTGAGAACTGCCGCATTTTTGCTGTCTGATGATAATTCTGATAACTCGTAGACGGTTTGGAGGGAAATCCAGTGTTCGGGGGTTTTGCCGAAATACTTTGAAAGGCGTTGGGCGGTTTGGACGCTGATGCGTATTTTACCGGTGACGATTCCACGGGCGGCTGAGGGGCTGATTTTTATGCCCTCTGCTTTTTCCCGGGATCAGCAGGAACAAATTTAACCCTTGGCAATAATATCATTTCTAATATCTGCTCAGAAATATTAACATTTAATGTTTCTCTAATTTTTAATAAAAGCATACCAATTTCATTTATGGAGGACAGCCAATCTGCGACATCTTCTATCGTATAAGCAAAGACAGGTGGGTCAAAATGAGTTAAATGGTTTCTAACCGCTTTTATTTTATTAAATATCTCAATCTCATGCGCTGCATTACTAAGCCGTCTGCCTGTAATCTTTATAATCCAATTCATTTTTTCTTTTATTGGTCTGTTTATTGTTTCACCTTTTCTTTTATTGGTCTGTTTATTGTTTCACCCAATTCATCAATATTAAATTTCCAACCCATTAAAATATAATCATATTTTGCTTTATAATACATCTGTATTAATGTTATATCAACAAGTGAAACACATATATTAAAAAATGACATTAATTTTACAAGCCATTCATTACCACCAAAAAGAGCACTACTATCTGCAACAAGTTCTTTATGAATTCGAATAAGCTCAACCTGCAAGGGCAACTGCATAGAAGAAATGGCACAACCCTCTCTATCAATGCGAGGTTTTATCGGATATGATTCGCTTAATTTTGAATCTACTACCATTGTCAAAGAATCTTCGCTATCGTTAGAGGGAAAATTGAATACCGGGGCAACAGAAAAAGATGAATCAAACCATTCGCATTGTATTTTAGGCATGTTTATACGTGAATGATCTATTTTTCTATGTGCTATAATATGCTTACATATTTCATCAAAGTCTATAGTCCCTTCCGGGAAGCGCATCGGTGATTGTTTCTTCCATCTTCCTATACTTAGACTATAATTAAAGTGATGATTAAGGATATACTTTACAAGTTCATGTACTTTACTACTATCTACAGGAGAAACATCAAAACTAAGTGGTTTATAATTTTCAATATTAAATTCCTGCGTTCTACTTGCGTCAAATGTAGGCCCTCTACTATCCATTTTCCCTTTCTACCACCTTCCGTTAATCAAACTTACCTTTTGGTAAACCGTTTACAATATCTACCGTCTACATACCCATGCTTACTCCCCCGCCCTTCTATAACATCTCAATTAAGAATATTAACTCCCTTTATAGATTGCCATGTAGATATTGCTGAATACATTTTTGTTTGTTTAAAATGTGATAACAAAAATGAGTGTCGTAATGATTTTGCAAAATCTTCATGTTTAATCTTAGGAGTAAAACTAAGATTAATTATTGATGTAAGTATTTTCACAACATCATGTCCATTGCAGAGAAGTAAATGTTCCGTTATAGTATTGGCACTTATAAAATTTGATATAATTTGATTAGTTAAAACTACTGTAGGATTTCTTTTACGTCTATTTAATTCAACTAAAAGATTAATATTGTTCATGCTTACAGTTATACCGTTTGTTGATGAAGTGAGATGAGATAACCCCAATCCATCGAATATAATCTCGCAAACATTTTTCTCATTGAACCATCTTATATATCCTATATACTCTGCTTCTTGCATAGCGTTTTGTCTTATTGAGATCATTTGTGCTTGCAATCGGTATTCTATCAGTGCATTGATTAAGACATCATCAAAGCTTATCATTGTCATTTCTATATCGTGTTGATCGGTAAAAAACAATTCGGGAATAGCAGGGTAATTATGATCTAAGTGTCTAAAATCGGCATCACAAATACCGATAACATGACCAGTATATGAAAGCCTTTCTAAAACGATGATTACCTGACTTTTCCCTCCTCCAACAAATTCGATTTTTGCCGTAGTTGGGTTAAAAAATTTTTCATAAATTCTGCAATCATATGTCCCTTCAACAAAGATATAAATATATCTTTTCCCATCATCATGATTCAATGCAAGAGTGATTTCATCAATTTTGTCTTGTGCATTAGTGCAATCTTTCAACGCCCTACTTGACATACTACTCATCTTTCTTATCCGCAGCTTCATATAAATTATATAAATCAATTGTTAAATCCCATCTGCTATTAATAATCTGTGGGGAATGTGTTGCAACTAAGAAATTAATATCCTGAATCTTTGCAATTTTTAACAAATCTTGGATAAAATTTTTTTGCCAAACAACATGTAAAGATATTTCCGGTTCATCTAATAGAACCAATGTATTTTGATTAACCCTGAACAATAATTCATAGAGCAGAACCATTTCTTCTTGTTCTCCAGAAGATAAATCTGTTAGATTTAGCACATGACCTTTTCGTGTAGTGATGCAAATACCCTGTTTTCTATTAATTTCGATACTTTTTAGCGTAAATTGTTTTTCTGCTAGTAATTCTACAAAAAGATTTAACCTAGCGAGTAAATCATTAAAAACGACTGTTTTCTCTTCTGCATCTTCAAGGTATACAGAAAGGACTTTTTTATTATCACCTTCATATGCAGTGAATTCCTGTATGCTTGTAGAAATATCAAATTTTTTTAGTTGCTCTTGCTTTTTTGTTAAGGCCAAAACTCGTTCAGTAAAATCAGATTCCGGTAGAGCCTGTTTGTATTCGATGAGGCGTTTTGGAAATGTGCTATCTCGTTGTTGCGAAATTTGAAAAGCTTCTGCTTGTTTTTGTGATATTTTAGTTTTTAATTCATTGGCAT
>JAITTF010000042.1 GCA_031287215.1 Bacteroidales bacterium | reverse complement strand
CCAATTTGAAATCATAAATTATTTCAAAAAAGGAACTACCAATGCCAAGGCAGAACGATTAAATGGGAAAATTGAAAGGTTTATTTCTAATAATTACGGGGTAAGAGACAGAGATTTTGTTCTCTATCGGATAGCTAAGTATTTTTCATAGCACTGCAAAAAAAGAACTAACCAAATTTTCCCTCAAAAAATATAGAGAAAAAAATCATCTACCTCTTTTTTAGAGAGTAACCGATAATTTGTATGTGAAGAATCATTGAAATCAACTTCAAAAAACTCTTCATCGTAAAAAGAGAGTTTAGATTTTGTATCGGGATTACATTCGATATAGATAATCTTAGAAAAATCTAATCCTTTAGCTTCACAAATCTGTGTTGCCAATGATTGACCGGCATAAGTAACTGAAGTGCCGGGGTTATCCTGATACAATTCGGTAACAATCACGACTTTTTTGTCGGATTTGTCCATAATTTTCAAACCACATTTCGAGGGAAGATCCCATTGCCCTTTGAAATCAAAAATTTCATCGTAATATTTTTCGGAAACTTGCATAATACTAAGGAATTAACTTCTATTTCTAACCACCTCTTTCCCAAAAGATTTATTAACCAAATCTCTATTTCGCGGGCGATAGGTACCTTCGTTCATTTCGCGGAGTGCCACATTGCAGAAGAGGCGAAACATCTTAGCTTCTTGCGATTCTTCTTTATAAAAAGTATCCCAAGCATAATCGTAGAGTTCTTGCAACTTCTCTGCGGACATGTGTTTAGGTTCAAATACCACTTGCCCTGCATTATAGTGATTCCAATCAAAGTCATAGATACGTCCTTGACGGAGAAGATCATCATATCCTTTAGTATGAGGAAATGGGGTCATCACCGTAAACTCAGCTAAATCCAGATCGATTTCGAGCAAGAAGTAAATCAAGCGTTTAATGTCGTCTTCTGTTTGATTATCAAGTCCTAATAAAATAGTACCTTCTACTCCAATACCGTGGTCATGATAGCGTTTTACACGTTCTTTAATATAGTCAGAGGTATCATAAACTGCCTGATACACGTACCATGCTCCTGCTTGTGCAGCTAAATCGAGTATTTTAGGGTCATCTTCAATAGAGTGGCTAATCCATTTTTTCTTAAAAGGGATCAACTCTTTAAAAAGTTCTATTTCCCATTCATTACTCTGGGCTAATGAGTTATCTACAATAAAAAGACGATTGTTGTCTATGGTTGCCATCTCTTCAATCACTTTATCCATCGGACGGGGACGAAATTTTCTACCTCCCAGGTAGGTAACTGCACAAGGATAACAGCTAAATCTACAGCCACGAGAAGCATGAAAGAGATCTACCATTTGCACGCCTTTGTGATTGTACAAATCTCTTTTATAGAGGTCTCTACGTGCAGGTCCTATCAACGCTATATCGGGATGTTGTTGCATGAAATTATAGACTTTTTTCAATTTCCCACTACGCCAATCTTTCAGCACCTCTTCCATACGTCCTTCCGCTTCGCCTAAGAAAACAGCATCCGCATGATTGATCGTTTCTTCAGCGTGAAGCATGGTTGATATACCACCAAAAATAACTTGTTTACCTCTTTGCCTAAACTCTTCGGCAATTGCCCAACCCCGTTTTGCTTGGGTACTCAGCATCATTGAGATCGCCACTAAATCACAATCTTCATCAAAATTGATGGCTTCCATATTTTCATCCGTAAAAGAAACCTTCACGTAATCAGGAAGAGTAGCAGCAAATGCAACCGGTCCGTGAGGTGGTAAATTAAAGGTAGTTTGACCTTTTAGTTTTTCCCATTTAGGGTAAATTAGTTTTAAAGAACAATCCATGAAAAATAGGAGGTAAAATTAAAGTTAATATAT
Source organism: Bacteroidales bacterium (assembly GCA_031287215.1). Classification (GTDB taxonomy): domain Bacteria; phylum Bacteroidota; class Bacteroidia; order Bacteroidales; family WCHB1-69; genus JAGVVH01. Next base: position 8,818 of record JAITTF010000042.1, on the reverse strand, counting down.
TTGTTTTTAGCATGCAAATATACATAAAATTTTTCAATTATACACAGACACATAAATTTTCCCTCAAAAAATATAGAGGAAAAATACATGATTTTTTTTACTCAAAGCAGATTTTTTAAAATTATCGAAAAAAAACAAGATTTTTGTTTTATTTGATAAAAACTCTAATAAATAGCATTTTTTTAGTGCTTTTTTATTATATTAGCGAGCTAAAAAACAAAACAATATGCAATTGACAATCACACCTTTAGAAGGTTTAGTAATCTTAAAACCGGCTATTTATTATGATAATAGAGGCTATTTTTTTGAAAGTTATCATAAAAACACCTTTCAGGATCTCGGCATTGATGCCGTTTTTGTTCAAGAGAATCAATCTTGTTCATCTAAAGGCGTTATTAGGGGACTCCATTTTCAGAATCCACCTCATGCTCAAGCCAAATTAGTGAGAGTAGTTAAAGGATCTGTGATGGATGTAGCGGTAGATTTACGAAAAAATAGTTCAACATACGGACAACACTTTTCGGTAGAGCTTTCCGACCAGAATCATCTACTTTTCTATCTGCCTATTGGTTTCGCACATGGGTTTATTGCATTGGAAGAGGAAACAATCTTTAATTATTTATGTACAGATTTTTATCACAAAGAATCGGAAGGGGCAATCAGATTTGATGATCCTATATTAAATATCAACTGGAATAATCCTACTCCTCTTGTCAACGAAAAAGATTTGCAGGGAGTCTCTTTTCTAAATTTTAAGAGTATGTTTTAATTGCAGACTTCAACACCAATTATCTTTGAAGTATAGAAACTGAAAATTTAGACCTTGTTTGTATGATATTTTTTTGTATATTTGCACTCTATTTTTTATAAACAAAATAAAACCGTTATAAACATGAAATTTATTGTATCTCGTGATGTTCTTTTTAAGAATTTAACTGCTCTCAGTGGTGTAATTGGTAACAGTACACTTGCTATTTTAGACAATTTTTTATTCACTATCGAAAATGATAAATTAAAAATTACTGCTTCTGATTTGGAAACAACCATGAATGCCGTAATCGAACTTACCGATGTTGAAGGAGAAGGATCAGTTGCAGTTCCCTCAAAAATATTGTTAGAAACGCTCAAATTACTTCCTGAAACTCCATTAGTTTTCTCCTTTGATATGGAGAATACACTTCTTAAATTTGAATCCGCAAACGGAACCTACGATTCACCATTCTTCCCGGGTGATGAATACCCGCAAGTCAAAGACGCCGAAGATCCAAATTCTTTTGAAATTGATGCCCAAGTGTTACAACGTGCTATTAGTAAAACCATTTTTGCTACCGGAAGTGATGATTTACGGGCTAATATGATGGGCGTTTTATGTGAATTGTCAAGTGAATATATCACATTTGTAGCTACTGATGCTCATAAATTAGTTCGCTTTCGCAGCACCTCCGTCAAAACTGATGATTTTGTCTCCTTTATTCTTCCTAAAAAACCTCTCAACCAGCTTAAAACCATCTTAACCACTGTCGTAGAACCTGTAAAAGTGTTTTATGCTGCCGAAAACCACCATATTAAATTTACTTTCGAAAACATAGAACTATATTCTCGTTTAAAAGAGGGTAAATTTCCTAATTATGAGGCTGTTATTCCTACCGATAACGAAAATAAATTACTCGTTCAACGCAACGATTTTCTGAAATCTATTCGCCGTGTTGGGAATTTTTCCAGCCAATCGACCTATCAGATTAGAGTATCTATCAACGAGGAAATTATCAATATCAAAGCTGAAGATATAGATTATTCAAATAAAGCGGATGAAACGCTGACCGGCAATTATACCGGAGAACCTATTGAAATTGGCTTTAATGCTAAATTTTTAAGAGAAATGCTCGAAAATATGGATTCTGAAGTAGTTTCTATTGACATGTCAACCCCAAGTCGCGCTGCTCTCGTACTGCCCGCTGAAGAATATACAGATGATGAAAACTTGCTGATGTTGATTATGCCGGTCATGCTGAGTAATGCGTAATTACCCATTAATGATTAATGGGTAATGGATAGGAAAGAGTAAAAAGGTAGAGACGTAACGTTTTACGCCCTCAACAATAAAAAATAAAAAAACGACAACCGTTCTGTCGCTGCTCCTTTTTAGGAGAAGAGGAAAGTCCGGGCAACATAGAGTACCATGCTTCCTAACGGGAAGGAGCTTTAGCGATAAAGTTACAGAAAGTGCCACAGAAAAGATACCGCTCTGCAAAGAGTAAGGGTGAAAACGCGAGGTAAGAGCTTCACGATATCCGTAGTGATACGCGATATAGGTAAACCTCATGGGTTGAAAAGCCAAATAAACCGAGGCTTGAGGGCTACTCGCCCAACTCGGAGGGTAGGCTGATTGAGTTTTATGGCGACATAAAATCTAGATAAATGACAGAATATGACAGAACCCGGCTTATAGGTTGCCGTTTTTTTTTATTTCCTCATCCTCGCTACGGGCAATAAAAGTTGTTCACGATATTTGGTCACAGTACGGCGTGCTATATTGTATCCATTTTTGTGTAAATATTGGCAAATCTGGTCGTCTGTATAGGGAGATGTTTTGTCCTCATTATCAATATAATTATAAATCAATTGTTTAACTTTTATTGAAGAGACATCACCATCTCCTATAGACTCTGAAAAAAGTTGTTTTAAAGCAATAGTACCAAAAGGGGTATCAATATACTTATTGGCAGAAACGCGTGAAACCGTTGAAATGTCAATCTCCAATTTCTCGGCAATATCTGCCAATTTCATGGGAATCATATTTTCATTATTGCCGAATAGAAAATAGGCTTTTTGAAATTCAATAATCTCATAAACAATACGATACATTGTCATCTCGCGCTGAGAAAGCACATCAATCAAGGTCTGAGCATGATCTATTTTTTCCTTAAGAAATCGTTCTGCTTCGTTACGCATTTTGATATTTTTTTCCGTATTAAGATAGCGATATTCCTTTTTAAAATTAGGATTGATGATTAACTTAGGAATAAATTGTGTATTTAGAGATAACTTGAGTTGATCTCCTTCTATAGTGAGAAAAAAATCGGGATTAATCAAGTCATTTGCCTCTTCAATAGTAGTAGAAGAAAAGCCCGGTTTGGGGTCTAAATTGGTAATTTCAGACAGTGCATTTTGTAGTTCTGCTTTCGATATATTTAATTGTACCAGAATTTTTTCGTAATTTTTTTTGGTAAATTCAGTATAATATTGCTCTAAAATATGGATAGCCACCTTGACCGAGCAGGTGGGTTGCCTTCTTTGAAGTTGAATGAGAAAACACTCTCTCAAATTTCGCGCTCCTATACCGGCAGGATCTAATTTATGAAGATAGGTAGTAATCAACCATTCAATCTCTTCGGGTGTCTTTTTGATATTATAAGAATTCCAAATGTCAAAAGAAAACGTTTTATTATCTAAATGAAAGAACCCGTTATCATCAAGATTACCAATAAGATACTTAAGTATTTCAGCATCTTCTTCGTTCAAATTAAAGAGTGAAACTTGCGCTAATAGATGTTCTTGCAATGTTATTTTGTCGGCATAATCTCGCTCTTTGATATGATCATCAGCCGAATAGTTGTTGATGGAAGTTTTATAATCATACTCCCTTTCTTGTTGGAAATCGTAATCATCTTCATACTGACTTTCATCCAAAAAAGAGGTGCTATCATCTAATAGTGTGTCATTTAAAGATAATTCAGAAGTGATATCCTCAGAATCTGAATGCTCCTCGAAGGGAGTTTCCGGAGATTCATCAAAATCTGAAGTTTGAGGATTTTCAACAGCTAACGCAGGATTATCTTCCAATTCTTTTTTTATCTCCTCTTCGAGGTCGTTGGTTGTCATCTTCAGCAGATGCGCAAACAGTCTCATCTGAGGAGAAATAGTTTGCTTGCCTACCTGTTTTTGGTTTAATGAATGTCTTTGTGCCATAATGGTTGCAAAGTTACAAAAAAAAATAAAACAATTATTTTTCGATCTTTCTTTTTTGCAGTAGTATTAAATTAGCTCATATATTCATTTTAAATAAAAAACAGTAAAATAATGCACGTCAAATTTGAAATTAAAATGTATCTTTGCATTCCAATTAATGATAGAAAACTAATTTCTAAAGAAAAAAGATGGTTTATTTATGAATGGAGCACCTGGATTATATGAATTATTAGCTCAATTGCACATTGATTTTGAATATATAGAGCACCCACCGGCACCTACGATAGAAATTGCTAAAAAATACTGGGAAGGACGTGATGCTCAGCATTGTAAGAATATATTTTTCAGAAATCATAAAGGGAATAGACATTATTTAGTCATTTTAAATTGTGATTACAATATGGACATTCATGACCTTGAACAAAGATTAAAACAGGGCAAACTCTCTTTTGCCTCCGAAACTCGATTGATGAATTGTTTGGGCGTTAAACCCGGCTCTGTTACTCCCTTTGGATTCATTAACGATACAGAACATGCTGTTTATCTGTTTCTTGACAAAACCTTACAAAATGCAAAACGTTTAAGTTTTCATCCTTGTATCAATACTGCTTCGTTGATCATCAAAAAGGAAGATTTAATCCGTTTTGTGGAATATTGTGGAAATGGGTATGAATGGATAGAGCTTTATTAATGAGTAGTGGGTAGTAGATATAAATTTGAAAATTAAAAAAAATTAATACTAATAATATGAAATACAAACCATTAAGTAAATACTTTTACATTGGGAACAGAAAAAATATAGTTGCGGAAATTGAAGAAGATTCCGTAGTTATTCTTACCTCTCATGATGAGTATCCACGTTGTGGGGATACTACATTACCCTTTAGACAAAATTCCGATTTACTCTATCTTACCGGCATTGATCAGGAAGAGACAACCTTAATAATTGCGCCTTGGCACCCTGAACCGGCTTACCGAGAAGTTCTATTCATAAAAAATCCATCTCCTGAGATGATTACATGGTATGGACACCGACTCAGTAAAGAACAAGCAAGTGCGCTTTCGGGTATAAAAACAGTCATGTATATTGATAGTTTGGAGACTGTTTTGCACAATGTGATTATCAATTCCAAACATATTTATCTCCATTTGCCTGAAAATCCAAGGATGAAAATGAATTTCCAAACTAAAGAAATTCGATTAGCAAAACAGTTACGCAATGAGTATCCTATACATGATTTTAGAAGATTAGCACCCATCCTCTATCCTTTACGACTCATAAAGCAGACCGATGAATTAAATATGCTGAAACGGGCTTGTGAAATTACGGAGAAGGCATTTCTCAGTGCAGCTAAAGCAGTAAAACCGGATAAATACGAGTACGAAATTGAAGCAGAATTGGCTTATGAAATGCTTAAAAGTGGTGCTACAGGGCACTCTTTTGCTCCTCTTGTAGCTTCTGGAGAGAACACTTGTATTTTACATTATATTACAAACGATAAAATGATGAAAGACGGGGAGTTGGTGCTGATGGATTTTGGTGCCGAATATGCCAATTATGCCGGAGATTGTAGTAGAACGATTCCTGTGAACGGTAAATTTTCGCCCAGACAAAAAGAGGTTTACAATGCCGTATTGACTATCTACAAAGAGACTATCCCATTGTTTAAACCGGGAAATACTATCCACAAAATCAACAGTTTTGTTTTTAAAAGAATGGAAGAAGAGATGATCAAATTAGGACTTTTTACAGCCGAAGAGGTCGAAAATCAAAATCCGGAGGCTCCCCTATTCAAAAAGTATTACATGCACAATACCAGCCATTTTATTGGTTTGGATGTTCATGATGTGGGCGAAAGACATTGGTTATTTCAACCCGGGAATGTCTTAAGTTGCGAACCGGGAATCTACATTGCAGAAGAAGGAATTGGTGTTAGAATAGAAACTGATGTCGTCGTTGGTGAAAATCCTATTGACTTAATGTCATCACTTCCTGTTGAAGTTGCGGAGATCGAAGCTTTAATGTGATCAAGCATTTTAGTATCAATGCTTTCTATCAATTGATACTCAGGAAAAGTAGGTACTGAAATAAACCAGAAATTATTACCGGTAATTTGATATATTCTGAAAACAAACGAACAAAAATTAAAAAAAAATTAATGTAAAACAAAAATTAAAAAATATTTTTTTGTAATTTTGCCGCACCATTATCACACCAGAATTATCTCAAAATGAAAAAATCAATTTTTATGTATTATAAAATACAATTTTTACCGAAATATCATTAGATCTATATACTACTTATTCGTTATGTTAAATTTGATATCACCGAAAAAAGTTCAAGTTGGGCAACTACTGTTCCTGCAACTCAGTTACAATCCACGATTAACTTCTCTCTCTCTTTCAATGCTATACAGAAGCCGGACAATATTACATTAGCGGCTATTCCAAGGACTTCTCTTTGGTACGGCAAGGGTTGTTAATTCATTCAAAAAAATAAATTCTAAGAAATTGAAATTCAATTTAATTAAACGATTAATAGATAGTCAAAAGCAAATCAAAGAACGTATTGGTGTCCCTAATACGGTTTTGTTGCTTAGTTTTTTTACAGGAGTATTAGGTGCTACCGTTGCTATTATTTTAAAAAATCTATTACACTTTACCTCCGGTATCTTGTATAAGGCTTTTCCTGAGGCACAGATGAATTATCTGTACTTAGCATTCCCATTAGTAGGGATTCTTTTGACTTTAGTATTTGTAAAAAAAGTGGTCAAAGACGACCTTAGTCACGGTGTAAGTATTGCGCTACGCAAAATGTTTAGCAGTGGCGGTAAATTAAGAGTACACCACACCTACTCCTCCATGATTGCCAGTTCATTGACAGTCGGGTTTGGGGGTTCTGTAGGGTTAGAGGCACCTATTGTGCTTACCGGTTCGGCGGTGGGTTCTAATCTTGCCCGATTATTTGAACTCTCTCCCAAAAACACCCGTTTGCTCTTGGCTTGTGGGGCGACAGCTGCACTCTCTACCATCTTTAAAGCCCCTATTGCAGGCATTGTATTCGCCATCGAAGTGCTCATGCTGGATTTTACGGCTACAGCACTACTCCCCTTACTGATTTCTGCTGCAACCGGCACCGTACTTTCCATTTTATTTCTGGGAGCAGATGTCATGATTTCGTTGCCTCATGTCTCTTCTTTTCATCTCCAGAATATTCCTTATTATCTCATTTTGGGTGTATTAGCCGGTTTTGTGTCCGTCTATTTTATGCGCACCATGCGAAGCGTAGAAAAAACGATTAAAAAGATAAGCAATATATGGGTAAGAGCGGTTTTAGGCGGGATTTTATTGGGCGGATTTATCTTTTTGTTCCCTGTTTTTTATGGTGAAGGATATGAATATATCAATGCTTTAGTCAATGGCAGTAGTGGCATGCAACTTTTTGAGCGGTCTCCACTGTACGGGTTCATGAACCATTACCTATTTTTTATCATTGTTTTCATCTTCTTAATTCTCTTTAAAGTCATTGCATCCGCTATCACTACAGCTTCAGGAGGAGTAGGTGGTGTGTTTGCACCTTCCCTTTTTGCAGGGGCTTTTCTGGGTTTTTTCCTATCAGAAATTTGCAATCATTTTATACCGGTGAGTCTTCCAACCGTTAATTTTGTCCTTGCCGGCATGTCGGGTGTAATGACCGGAGTTATGTTTGCCCCTTTAACGGGCATTTTTCTTATTGCGGAGATGACTACCGGTTACGAACTGCTCATTCCTCTGATGATTACCTCTTCTATTTCCTACATTGTTGCAGGACGTTTTGAAAAGCATTCGGTTTATACTTACCCATTAGCAGATGAAGGATGCCTAAAAACACACAATAAAGACCAATTTGCTATACAGGCATTAGATTGGAAACCTCTAATGGACAAGAATATCCAAACTATCTCTATCCATGCTACCCTTCGTGATTACACACAATGTATTGCACATAGCAAGCGCAATCTTTTTGTAGTTTTAGATGACGACCACCTATTTGCCGGACTATTAGTCATGGATGACCACCGCGACATTATCTTCAAAACGGAGCTATATGATACCGTCAAAATTGAAGAACTGATGATTCATCCCGAATTATTTATCTACGATACCGATTCTGGGGAAGAGGTGATTAGAAAATTCAATAAAACACAAAACTTCAACATGCCCGTCATCACCATCAACCGTGAGTACTTAGGGTTTCTCTCCAAAGCCAAAGTATTGGATGAATACCGAGACACTATTGTGGAAGAGTCTGATAATTAATCTCATTATTACATCCTGTTTTTTTGTACCTTTGCACTCGTTTATTTATTAATTCGAACAACTATTATGTCTATAATCTGTAAGATTGTCAACCATTCAAAACATCCGAAACCAGAGTATGCTACGCCCTATTCCGCAGGAATGGATCTAAGAGCTAATCTTGATGAAGCGATCACGCTACACCCTATGCAACGGGCAATGGTGCCTACAGGACTATTTATTGAATTGCCTATTGGCTATGAAGCGCAAATTAGACCTCGTAGCGGTTTAGCTGCGAAGTATGGAGTTACGGTGCTCAATACGCCGGGTACTATTGATGCCGACTATAGAGGGGAAATAAAAGTCATTTTGGCGAATCTGTCTGATACGGCTTTTGAAATTCATGACGGCGAAAGAATTGCACAAATGATTATCTCAAGACATGAACATCTTAAGTGGGAGTCAGCAGAAGAATTGTCTGACACAGAAAGAGGTACAGGAGGTTTTGGTCATAGTGGTCTTAAATAGTTAAAATAATAGATATGAATAAATTTGAATGTCTCCTGCTTAC
>JAITTF010000335.1 GCA_031287215.1 Bacteroidales bacterium | reverse complement strand
AGTGCCCAATTATATGCTACGTGGAGTTCCAAATACGGGATTTACAGAAGCATTAGCTTTTACTTTCCAATCAAGAGACATGCAACTACTTGGAATAGAAATAGATAGCGATTATAATGACTATCTCAACACCCTTGACATTTTTTGGGGATGTTATGAGATTATGGGAGTCGCATTAGTAGATATGCAAGTATGGGAATGGATGTACAACCATCCTGAAGCAACTGCTCAAGACCTTAAAAATGCAGTAGTTACTATCGCTAAAGAGATTTGGAATACCTATTATGAACCTATTTTTAAAGTGAAAGACCAGGTCATTCTGGCAGTATATTCTCATAGTATTGATTCGCCTCTCTATCTTGCTAATTATCCTATTGGACATCTGATTGATTTTCAATTTGAAACTTATTTAAAAGGTAAAAATATCGGCACAGAAGTAGAACGAATGTTCAAGATAGGTCGTAAAACTCCAAACTTATGGATGCAAGAAGCTGTAGGACAAGGACTATCAACAGAATCACTACTTACAGCTACTTCCACAGCTATTGAAAGGGTAAAAGAGATCGAAAAAGCACAAAAGAAGAAGTAATTGAGTATTCACTACTCCAATACTCATTAAAGAGAGATCATATCGAAACCCGTGTATTTTCTAAGTACTTCAGGAACAATAATTCCTTTTTGGGTCTGATAATTTTCGAGAATAGCAGCCAAAATTCTGGGTAATGCTAATGCACTGCCATTTAAAGTATGGGCAATTTGTGATTTGCCGGTTTCATCTTTAAAACGGAGCTTCATACGGTTAGCTTGATAGATCTCAAAATTAGAAACAGAACTTACTTCCAACCATTTTTGTTGAGCTTTTGCATAAACTTCTAAGTCATAAGTCAATGCAGACGTAAAACTCATATCTCCACCACATAAACGAAGGACCCTAAACGGTAATCCTAATTTCTGAATTAAAGAAATGGAATGCGTTTTCATCTCTTCTAAAAGCTCATAAGAGTTGCTCGGATGTGCAATTTGAACGATTTCTACTTTATCAAATTGATGCAACCTATTTAAGCCTCTAACATCTTTTCCATACGAACCGGCTTCTCTACGGAAACAAGCCGAATAAGCACACATCTTGATGGGAAAAGCATTCTCTTTTAAAATAACATTTCTATAAATATTGGTAACCGGCACTTCTGCAGTTGGAATCAGATAGAGATTGTCTAACGTAGCGTGGTACATTTGTCCTTCTTTATCAGGAAGTTGACCAGTAGCATACGCCGAATCTTCATTGACCATGTAGGGTGGTTGGATTTCTAAATAACCTGCTTCTACGGCACTATCTAAGAAAAAACTAATCAATGCTCTTTGTATTTTGGCACCTTTACCTTTATATACCGGAAAACCGGCACCGGTAATTTTATTACCTAATTCAAAATCTATTATATCGTACTTCTTTACTAAATCCCAATGAGGAACCATCTCCTCAGAGTAGTTAGTATCTCCCTCACTGTAAACGATTTCATTGTCATCTGCACCTTTCCCGACAGGCACACTACTGTGTGGCAAATTGGGAAGTAATACTAAAGTACTGTCTAAAACCTCCTCTTTTTCAGTGAGTAAATTTTGATAATTCTTCTCAGCAACTTTTAATGCAGCAATACTGTTTTTTAAAGTTTGAGCTTCTGTAGCTTTACCCTCTTTAAACAAAATGCCAATTTCTTTAGAACAACGGTTTTGTTCCATCAAGTTATCGTCTAAAAGTTTCTTATAGTTTCTAATTTCTACATCAATATTAATAATCTTCTCTACCAATGCTCTGGCATCAAAGTTCTTGATTTTCAATCTTTCAATAATAAATTCCTGATTCTCTCTAATGGCTTGGATCTGTAACATATCTTTTTTATTTAATAGTGCAAAAGTACAATATTTTTTCGTTTTCAACTCATTCTGTCAGGACAAACGCATATAAAATTAACTTTTTTTTACAAACAACCATTTTTTGCTAACTCTAAGATACAAAATGTATTTTTATTTATTTAACAAAATAAACTTTTGTTTTATTATTCTAAATTGTTAATAAAACTGTTGATTAAATATTTGAACTAAAATAGTTTAAATTCATTTTTGTATAAAAATAATTTGTATCTTTGCAAGATTATTAAAATTTTAATTAGTAGTTTATTTTTAAATGTAAGCAAAGCTATGATTAAGATAAATTTATTACATAAAACTTACCCCGGAGTTACTCCTTTGCATGTGCTAAAGGGAGTTGATTTGAATGTGGAAGAGGGGGAGATGATCTCTATTATGGGATCTTCTGGGTCAGGAAAATCGACTTTGCTCAATATTATCGGCATTTTAGATAATTATGATGACGGGAGTTATTTTCTTGATGGGAAATTGATCAAGAATCCCACTGAAACTCGTGCTGCAGCATATCGTAATAAGCTGATTGGCTTTGTTTTTCAATCTTTTAATCTGATTAGTTACAAAACAGCCCTTGAGAATGTAGCTTTACCACTCTATTATCAGGGCATGTCGCACAAAAAACGCGATGTACTTGCTATGCAATATCTTGAGCAGATGGAGTTAGGAGAGTGGGCGCACCATTTTCCTAATGAGTTGAGTGGTGGACAAAAACAACGTGTTGCAATTGCACGTGCCCTGATCACCAATCCTAAAGTAATTTTAGCCGATGAACCTACCGGAGCCCTTGATAGTAAGACCTCTATAGATGTGATGAATATGCTGCAAGAGGTAAATCGTACCGGCATTACCATGCTCATTGTTACGCATGAACCCTTAGTGGCAGAGATGACACAACGAGTAATCCATATTAAAGATGGTATTGTTGATAATTAATTAAAATGAAATTAGAACTATTCTCCGAAATATACAACTCCCTGAGTCGAAATAAGACACGCACTGTGTTGACGGGTTTTTCTATTGCTTGGGGGATTTTTATCATGATTATTTTGCTTTCAGTGGGGAATGGATTACTGCACGGAGTAACTTCCGATTTTTCGGAGCAGAGTAAAAATCAGGTATCTTTGCATGCCAATTGGACCAGTATGCCCTATAAAGGCACTGCTGCAGGAAGACGTATTGTGATGAATCGCATGGATTCACTCTATCTCATTGGCTCTATTTCAGCAATTTCAAGTGTCGTTACCGTGCACGAAGTAGGTTATATGACGATGGATTATGGACATAATTCATTGCAAACTAATGTCAATGCCGTTACTCCTGACTATTTTGATGTAGAGAAAATTACCTTAAAAAGGGGGCGTTCTTTGTCGGTATTGGATGTAGCTGAAAAGAGAAAAGTGGCTTTACTTGCTGAAGATGATGCAGTTGTACTTTTCAAAAATGAAGATTGTATTAACAAAAAGATCACGATTAACCAAAATATGTTTTTTACGGTGATAGGTACCTACGAAAAGTCGCGACACGCGTGGCAAACTACGACCTATATTCCATTAACTACCGCAAAAACCGCCTTTAACATTGGAGATGATTTAGGAAAAGTAATTTGCACAGTACAGGGTTTGAATGATTTGGAAAGTAATGCTGCTCTTACCAAACGTTTGCGAGCAGACATGAGTCGCCGCCATGAATATGACTCTGCCGACTATTGGGCGGTCATGATACACAATAATACTGAAAATTATCTTCAAACACAAACACTGTTTGGAACCCTTAATATGTTTTTGTGGATTATTGGTTTTAGTACGCTCATTGCAGGTATTGTGGGGGTGGGCAATATTATGTTGATTACTGTCAAAGAACGCACTAAAGAGTTTGGAATTCGTAAGGCTTTGGGGGCTACCCCTGCCTCTATCATTAAACTCATTATTACGGAGGCACTCTGCATTACT
>JAITTF010000265.1 GCA_031287215.1 Bacteroidales bacterium | reverse complement strand
AAAGGATGATGATTTATACGTGGCAATTGATGGGTGTTCCTATCTATTATGCTGAGAATTTAGCAAAAATTGCCGATAATTTAGTGGAATTAAAACCTACTATTTTGACGACAGTTCCTCGTTTATTAGAGAAATTTTACGATAAAATTATTGCTGTTGGCAGAAAACAAAAGGGTATCAAACGCAAAATTTTCTTCTGGGCAGATAAGATTGCTAGAGAATATGAAGAAGAAAACCAAACGTTTATGTATCGCACTAAATTAAAATTAGCTCGAAAATTAGTGCTCAATCAGTGGCACAATGCGTTTGGCGGCAACTTTGATGTCATCATTTCAGGTGGTGCCGCAGTGCAAACTTTAACGTGTCGTATATTCTACGCCATGGGCATTACAGTGCTCAATGGATATGGGCTGACGGAGACTTCTCCCGTGATTGCGGTGAGCAATTTCTTTAAAAATGGAATTAAGATTGGTACCGTAGGACCTCCACTGCCGGGTATTGAAGTAACGATCGCAGAAGATGGCGAAATATTGACTCGTGGACATTGTGTGATGAAAGGCTATTTTAAAGAAGAGGTTACCCCTTTGGATGTGATTGACGCAGAGGGATGGTTTCATACCGGTGATATTGGTCAGTTTGAAAAACAGGGTCAAATTACTATTACCGGTAGGAAAAAAGAGATGTTTAAAACAGCTTTTGGCAAATACGTTGTACCTACTATAATCGAAAATAAGTTTTCTGAAGACAGCCTGATTGACAGTATTTTGGTAGTAGGTGAAAATAAGCAATTTGCAGCCGCATTGATAGTGCCTGAATTTTCAGATTTGCGTGCTTGGTGCGCCCGAAAAGGCATTGAATATACGACTAACGAAGAGATGATCAAACATCCTGAAATATTGAAAAAATATAAGAAAATTGTGGATTATTACAATAAATCATTTGGCGATACTGAAAAGGTAAAACGTTTTTTATTAGTAGATTATGCTTGGAGTATCGAAACCGGTGAACTTACTCCTACACTGAAATTGAAAAGGAATTTTATTATGAAAAAATACCATGATACTATAGAATCTTTGTTTGCATAATTAATGCTTTTTTAATATATGTAAGAGAAATGCTTATCCTTAATTCTAGTATTTTCATATCCAAACACAATGAAACAACATCAAACACCTAAAACTATCCATTTGCAAAAATACTGCAAATGGGTTGGCGTAATGGCAATTGCCCTTCTTCTGGGTGCTGCCGCTCCCTGCAAAATGACTGAAACTGCTCCCACAAAAGTATCAGAAAATAATCTCCCCCCAACGACTATTGAAATTATTGCAATCAACGGAAGCCCGCGTACCAACGGGAATACTGCCGAAATGTGCAATCACTTTTTAGAAGGTGCTATCTCTGCTAATGCCAATGTACACACTACCATCATCAACCTATATGAATTGGATTTTAAAGGATGTAAAAGCTGCTTCGCTTGTAAACTAAAAAACAACTCCTCTTATGGACATTGTATCGTGGAAGATGGTATTACCAAATTGATTGAACAAGTGTCTCAGGCTGATGGCGTTGTATTTGCTTCTCCTATCTATTTGGGAGACATTACGGGAGAGATGCGTAGCTTCTTGGAAAGATTGCTATTCCCCTATCTCACTTATCAACAAGAACCGCGCTCTGTAGCTCCTAAACGAATGCAAACAGCTATGATTTATACCATGAACGTTACCGAACAAGGGTATTATGACCAAAAATATGATGAAAAATTAGCAGTAATGGAAAATGTAATAGGTCGGATTTTCCAACAACCAGTAAGCATTTGTGCATTTAATACCTATCAGTTTGACGATTACAGTCGCTACTATGCTGATCGGTTTTCAGAACCCGATAAAGCAAGCTACAAAACCGAACATTGGGCATTAGATTGCCAAAAAGCATTCGATGCGGGCAAAGCGATGGTAGAAACTATTTTAAAATAATACATTCTATAGCCCTAATTTTCCTCACTTTCAAAGTCTATATAAGGCACTAACTTGTTGATTAGCTCTTGGTAAGCATTCGTAATTTTTTGTAGCTCGCTCATATTATGAATTGTGCCGTTTTTAGTTCTATATTGAATGATAGTTTTGGAGAGATAGGCGTCCAAGTAAGGATGATGTATGAGTTGATTGTAATCTGCTTGATTTATTTTTATTTTGTTGATTTTCTTTTTATTAATAGTGAAATATTTTTCAAAATGTTCGATCGTAATATTTTGAAGGATAAAGATCTCTTGTAATTGTGAAAAACTGTGAAAACCACCGAGTTGATTACGATATTCCATGATTTTAGCTGCCCGTTTTGCCCCGAAGAGAGGCACTTTTTCTATATCAGCGGTATCACAACTGTTTAAATCCACTTTAATAATGGCGTATGATGGCTCTTTATTTTGTTTTACAAACTCTTTTTGACCGCTATTTTTAGGATAGTCTATTTTGTAATAGTTAGGAATTGAGTCTTTAGTAGGGTATGATTTTTGTCTGTTTTTTTTGACTGCTGCTAAAGAATCTTCATAATATTGCACAGAAGCCAGGAAAATGGCATATTCTTTTTGATAAATATCTGCATTATAATCCTGATACTCTTTATATTGATAAAATTTGCTAAATAAAAGAGCCGCAACAATCATGAGCAACAAGCAAACAGAGACAATCCATTCGCCGCGGGTAAAATTGAAAATAGACATGGTAGTAAAATATTGAGTTCGTCATTAGTTAAGAATAATTTTGCAAAAATACAAAAAAATATTAAAATAGAAACTGGATTTATAATTTTTCGATACTAAGGCAGCACAAAAAACATATTTTTACGAGCGAAAAATAATACTAACTACAGTCAACTATTTTAAAATAATTCTCGTTTTTCGTTTAAGTCTTAAACGGATTTACTGAAAATGAGTTTTTTTTTTATCGGTTAGCCTTTGAGCTGTTTTGTATTTGAAAAATTTCCTGTATTTTTGCAAGTTCAAATAATATTATATTATAGTGTAGATATGGATAAAAATACGATTGTCGGTTTGCTGCTGATTTTTGGATTAATGATGGGCTTTATGTTCTATAACTCCAAGCAAACAAAAGAGTTGAATGAAGAAAGAGCTAAAGCTGCAAAAGAGATGCAAGCCAAACAAATTGAAGACCTGCAACGTCTGGCAGAATTACAATTAGATTCTCTTTCTAACGAAAATGGGAGCACTACACCAGCTCAAAATTCGTCAACCCCACAAAAAACGGTTAAACCCTTTTCAAATCTTGAACTTGCCGATAGTATTGCCGATTATCGCTTTGAAACCGATAAAGCTATCTATTCCATCTCTAAAAAAGGAGGTTATATCTCTCAAATAGAGCTAAAAGACGTTTACCGCAATAATGGAAAAGATACCAGTAAATTGCCGCTGATCCTCTTTGAAGGAGACCACGCTTCCCTCAATATAGACTTGATGCTCAAAGACCAAACAGTCATTCACCTGCAAGATTACTATTTTTTGCCGGAAGTGAATCAGTCATTTCACCTGTCGGGTGATTCTACCCATCTATCTCTAAGACTTTATCCTACTGACCATAGCGACACTACGCTGCAAAATTCATTAAGCCAAAATAGTTATATAGAATATTTATATACTTTTAAACCAAATAATTATAAATTTGATTTTAAAGTCAGATTTGTAAATATGCAACCCTACCTCTATCCCAATAATCACCTGTTTACTATCAATTGGAATGCGCAATTGGTAAATTTAGAGAAAAATTATGATTATGAAAAGGGATTGTCAACCCTCTATTTTATGGATAATATGGGGGATGTAGATAACCTGAGTGAAAAAGATAATGATAAGAAAAATTTCACCTCTCCTTTGAAATGGGTGGCTTATAAACAACAATTTTTTACCTCCGTTATTTTTGCTGAATCGTCTAATTTTGTAAGTGGTGATGTGGAAGTTAAGAATTTTGATAAAGCAGAAAAGTACTTGCTCAAAACCATGAATGCTAATTTGGATTTTGACATAGCCGATTTTAATCAAGGAGATTATGAGATGTCTTTCTATTTTGGTCCAAGTCAGTATAAATTGTTGAAAGAGTATGATTTAGAATTAGAAAGAATGATTCCGCTGGGTTGGGGATTCTTTCTATTGCAATGGATCAACAGAGTAGCTATTATTCCGGTATTCAATTGGTTGGAGACCTATCATCTCAATTATGGTATTATCATTCTTATCCTAACGATCATCCTAAAGACCGTCTTATTGCCTGTGGGATATAAAACGTATCTTTCTCAGGCGCGAATGAGAGCATTGAAACCTGAAATTGAAACCATTAATGAGAAATATCCTAAACAAGAAGATGCCGCTAAAAAGTCGCAAGCAACTATGGCGTTGTATAAGACCGCTGGAGTGAGCCCTATGGCAGGATGTCTGCCTATGCTACTGCAATTCCCAATTTTGATTGCCATGTTCCGTTTTTTTCCGGCTGCTTACGAGTTGCGTCAACAGAGTTTCTTATGGGCTACTGACCTCTCTTCCTATGATTCCATTTTGAATTTGAGTTTTAATATCCCGTTCTATGGAGACCATGTGAGCCTTTTTACTTTGCTGATGACCGTTTCTACTATCGTTTATACTTGGCTGAACAATAAGTTGATGAGCCCGGCAGGCAATGACCCTAACCAGAAAATGATGCGCGTGATGATGTATATCATGCCGGTGATGTTTATGTTTAT
>JAITTF010000259.1 GCA_031287215.1 Bacteroidales bacterium | reverse complement strand
TTATAGATTGTCCATCCTGCTAACAGTATTGCTGCTGATGCAAGGCTAATTTCAAACCATTTCATAATTTTTTTTTTAAATCTAACGATTTTAAATTATTGCTATTAATTATATTTATTAGTTTATTTGCATAACCTGTATCCGTTGCATATCCAGATGATTGTAGAGCAAGCGCTTGTTCCTCAGGCGTTTTAGCATCTCTTACAGGTTTGTATCTCGCCAATGTCATTAGCAGATTATTATGATCCTTAATGCTATCCTGATACGATAGGTATGTACGGAACTTAGCCTGTATGGTTTGATTTACCCCATTGATTTCTTCTATAGTTTTGGCTAATATATATCCACCTTTCCAATACTGATTGGTCGTTCCGGCAGCTTTCATTCCAAACATATTTTTTGCAACTCCAATAGTAGAGTTTCCCCATCCTGTCTCTAGCGCTGCCTGTGCCATCATGACAGAAGGGAATAGAGGGGTGTAATTTGTCGCCAAAATAACGTCTTCGGAATATGTTTTTATAAACTCTTGATGTGTCATTTTACTACTTTTTTAGAAAATAAAATCAATAAAATTCCGGCGACCATTGCACCGGCTATTAGATATGTAATTGATAGCATATCTATAGATATAGAAAATTGTAAAGCCTTGTCTCCGTTGATAATATCTAATATTCCACGATCATTTGTGTTGCTGTTTGTTGTTGCCATTATACTTTGTATTTTTTGCGTTCTTTTTCAAATATTGTTCTATCGACAGTATCTATACCATAATACCATTTTGTCAAATATTCTGTTTCTTTTCCAAACGTTTGGACTTCACTTTCTATCCATGCTACCTCATTTTTTTCGATTGAGTTCAGTATTAAAATATCTTGCCATATTGAAACGAATTTATTTTTTGATCCTTTTTTTAAAGGAAAATACCTGAGATAAGTAGCCCAATATATGATTAATGCTAATATTAATGCCGTAATAGATACGGCTCCAATCAATACAAGTTGTTTTTTATCAAATTTCATAGTTTAGAATTGGTATGCTATACCTTTATCTGTTAATATTTTGTTGATTTTGGTAATCGATAAAAACCATTCACTATATAACCACTCGCTGAGTTGTTGCCCATCTCTTGTACCGAAAACGGATACTAACTTCAAAACATCTGCCGTATTGCGCATTTCGTTGAATACTGAATAGATAGCATCATTGTTGCTACCTATTCCATTCATAGCATTGTACAGGCGTTGTGCATAGTTTCTATATTGTGATTCTGAAAAAGACATTTTTTCTCCTGTGGCTGATACCTCTTCCTCCAACGCACGATTGGCATCCATTGAGTTTTTGATTTCTTCTATCCATGTTTTGATTTTAGTTCTAAAAACAAAGTAAATAACGACAACAACAATCAAAATGATAACTATTGCTATTGCTCTTTTAGGATTATTTAATAATCCTTCTGTTTTGTCTATGATATTTGCTTTCATTTTTTTTAAGATTTATATTTATACATAATCAAGCCTACTGTAATTATAATGATTGCTATAATTATTTTTTTATTATCCTCTTTGGTTAAGATGATTGAGGTTTTTGCTTCTAATTGATTTTGATTTTGATTATATTCTAATTTGTTATTATTAAGATTTTCCTGTGCTTTAATCGCTGAATATTCACGAGGATACCAAAAAGCAAACCATCCTTCTGAATCGAACTGCTGTTTTCCAATTGCTATTTTACCTCTCATTTCTTTGATTTTAAGAAGTAAATAATCAGGATAGCCACTACTACTATAGTTAGTATATTTTGATATTTTTCCTCTGCTGTATAGCCTAATTTATCACTATTAAAAATGAAGTCAAGATTTAATTTTTCTCTTTGAGTATTCTGCTCTTTCAGCGTACTGGCGCCTGAAAAAATATACTGAATACCTTGATTAATGGTATTGCCAAAAGGGTCTAAGAACCCTGTTAAAAAAGTTTTTAAGATATCTAACTTTTGACCGATAGATTTTGCAATACTATCAGTAATGCTTTCGTTTAGATAGTATAAATTTTCATTGTCCTGATATTGTACAAAATTCTCTTTCATTATTTTTTCTTATCTGAATTAAACATTAATATCATAAAGACTATAACTATTAGAATAAGTGGTAATTGTGTTAATATATAATTAGTTCCTCTACTTTTTTTTGTCTCTACAATACGAATAGTATTTTCGCGGTTGCGTTGCGAAGCGAATTGAGTACCAGCCTCTGTAATCCCTTTTGCTGCTGCTGCTATAGCCGCGATTATCTTATCCCACATTGTTAGTCTTTTTTCTTTTTAAATAGTAAAAATGCAACCACTACTACCGCACCTATTATTAAATATGTAGTTATATTAGATCCATCCCCTGTTTCTTTTAATGAAGTATTGGTTGAAGAAGGATCTTCTTTTTCATTATATGTTGATCCTGAATTACCCGAATTTGGATTGTATGAATCGTTTTGAAGAACTTCTGCAAATTTGATAGAATCTTGGTTGTGATTATACCCTATTTTAGGATCAACAGAGCTATAATATTCTATTGTTCCTCCTGTCTTGAGATAATTAAGCCTATTGAGATACCAATTGCGCTCGCCACCGTTTAGATGAAAATCAATGTCAAAGTATGATTTTTTCTTATTATAATCAACATTTTTTTTCTCAGAAGTAAATTTTCCTGTATATCCGAAAAAAATGTGAATTAAAATATTTAGCAGTTCAGGATTAATTTTATCCGGGTTATAATTTACTCGAAGGTCAGGCCATGTACCTGTACCAGAAGTGGTTGCGGATTTAAATCCTGTAATCATTTGGTTATATTGAACATCAGTAATAGTTGTAGTACTTGAGATAATATAACTTTTTCTCGGTGATAGACTTTTGAAAAATCCATATTGAGTTTTTAATTTCATCTTATTCTTTTATTCGGTAATACTTATATCCTTCTGGTAATTTTTTAGTTATTTGTTTTTTATCTAAATAACCATAAATACGTTTAGTATCATGAAATTTGAAACCATATTCTCGAAATACACGGTTAATCCCACCAATTAGCACTATTCGTTTAAGTTTATTTCTTCTAAATTTATTTTTAATAACTTGTAATTCTTCTGTAATTGACATGTTTTTATTTTTTATTTAATTACTATTAAAAAGAGAAAATGATACCCTGCATGATTTTTAATTTTGCTATTATATTACCCCCGCAGCTGGAAAGATGCACGCCAGAACCGCAGCGTAATATGATAGCAAAAAAAACTACTTGTTCTTAATCAGTACTACAAAAATACCAATTAATAGTATGTTTGTAAATGAAAAGTACATATTTCCAACGACAAATCCGTTAGTCTTATGTGATCTTTCTGGTTTTACTTTTAGTACTGAT
>JAITTF010000242.1 GCA_031287215.1 Bacteroidales bacterium | reverse complement strand
AATATGGATACGCTATGCAGAATGGTACTCCTAAAATCCATCACTAATGCCCATCCGCTTATCGTTATATTTGGTATTATTTTAGGTGTTCCCTTACTCGGCTTTTGGGGTATCATCTTTGGACCTCTAATTTTATCCGGTTTTTTCTTGCTGATAAAAATTTATCACCTTACCTACAAAAACGATTAAAGGACAATAAACATTGATTTGTCCCATAATGTGAATCTGGTTTATGACTTTGAAAAAAAAGTAGTATTTTTGTGCCTAATAAAGTAAGGATTCAATGAATAACAATAGTTATAGTAAACGATACAAAGGATATGATGTTACTTTGATTATTCTGTATTTTGTATTGGTGTTTATTGGATGGTTGTCCATATATTCTGCCTCATACGATCCATCACAGAGCAATTCTATTCTTAATGTTAATACCCATCATGGACGTCAACTCATTTGGATAGGCACCTCTCTAATCATCATCATTTTTATCTTTTTTTCAGATAGTAAATATTATCAGCTTTATGCCTATTATTTCTATGGCATTTGTTTACTGCTACTCATATCTGTGCTTTTTTTTGGCGTAAAAATATCAGGTGCTAAAGCATGGATTAAGATAGGACAGTTTAGCATTCAACCCAGCGAATTTATGAAAATGGCAGTAGCTTTGGCAATTGCAAAGTTTTTTGTGGATGGAAAATCAAATGTTCAACGACAATATTCTTGGTTGATAGTCTCTGTATTGATATTAGTTCCCGTAATCATTATTTTTCTTCAAAAAGATACCGGTTCGGCGTTAGTATATCTCTCATTTATCATCCTTCTCTATAGAGAAGGATTAAGCGGAAAACTTTTTGTATTTGGATTTTCTTCCATTTTACTTTGTATTATTACTCTTTATTTCAATGAATTGTATGCTATCGCTGCTATCATATTAGTGGGTATCGTTTTTTTTATTGTTAACCCTAAACAGAAGAAAAATATCATCAGGAATGTTATCGTCATGGCGATTGCGATCATTGCGGTGTTTGCAATTAATATTACCTACGAAAATGTGTTTCAACCTCACCAAAAACAGAGAATTGACTCATTGTTAGGGAAAACGGCTGACCCTCAAGGTGCAGATTTTAACCTTAATCAATCAATAATTGCAATAGGTTCGGGCGGATTTTTCGGGAAAGGCTACTTGAGAGGTACCCAAACTAAATTTAACTTTGTCCCTGAACAAAGTACCGATTTTATTTTCTGTGGCATTGGTGAAGAGTGGGGTTTCTTAGGGTCATTGATATTGGTAATTCTTTTTCTTTGGCTTGTTTTACGCATCATATTTACTGCTGAACGTCATCGAAAACCGTTTGTTAGATATTATGGCTATGGGATAGCAGGGATTATCTTTTTCCATTTTGCTATTAATCTTGGTATGACCATGGGATTACTCCCTATTATCGGGATACCTCTCCCTTTTATCAGTTATGGTGGCTCTTCTTTGTGGGCTTTTACGTCAATGCTTTTTGTCTATATAAAAATAAATACGTAATTGACCATCCTATTTATCATGATTTATTAAAAATGGGTTATTTATCGTCTTAATGAAAATGTTTTCGAGCTCACGATTGTGACATTTTAAAGAAAAAAAATAAAATAACCCTAAACAAGAGAAAGTTTAATACTTTTCTACTGAACAATTCATTTTTTGTTCTTTTGGTTAAATAAAATGAGTACCTTTGCACCCAGTATTTACAATAAAAACTATCATTATGAATCCTAAAGTTATTGTTGCTAATTGGAAGATGAACAAATCTTTTGAAGAAGCAGAAGATCTAATTTCCGAAATTGCAGAAGCTATAGATCAATGGACATTACAAACTCAAGTGGTCATTTGTCCCCCCTTTCCATACTTAGAATTAGGTTCTGACCATGCCGATGAAAGTCAATTTTCTTGTGGCGCACAAAACTGCTCTGAGTTTGACAATGGTGCCTATACCGGAGAAGTCTCTGCCGAAATGCTCGAAGGACTTGAAGTGGATTTTTGTATCGTAGGACACTCGGAAAGAAGAGCCTATTTTAACGAAACTAATGTACAAATTGCTAAAAAAATAGACCAACTCCTCAAGCGAACGATCATTCCTATTGTTTGCTGTGGCGAAAAATTGGAAGAGCGTAACAATAACAATCATTTTGATATTGTAAAATCCCAAATCGAGGAGACGCTATTTCACTTAGATAACGATATGATGGAAAATGTCATTATTGCTTACGAACCGATCTGGGCTATCGGTACCGGAGTGAATGCTACACCGGCACAAGCTCAAGAGATGCACGCATTCATCCGTTCATTAATTGAGAAAAAATATGGAACCCAGATTGCTTATAATCTTCCTATCTTGTATGGTGGTAGTTGTAATCCTATGAATGCCTTAGAGCTATTTACTCAAAACGACATCGATGGTGGCTTAATCGGTGGCGCTTCCCTGAAGGCAGAAAATTTCCTCTCTATCATTGAAGCGGCAGAAACCGTTATTAAGGAAAACTAATAAAAAACAATAAATCACCTATTGTTGACTTGCCTATTTTTTTGTTCTCTACAAAAATGATAAAATTAATTTATACGAAAAAAAAACCCTTTGCTTGAATAAAATATTTTGTTCATTGAATTGTCTATAATATGTAAATATTGTCTTGAGATTTATTCTTACATTTGCGTTGCCTTAAAGAAAGGTGTTATTATTTTATAAAATACTATAAATCACAATATTAAATTAATGAAGAAAATAATCTTTTTACCGATTCTGAGCTGTATTTTGCTATTGTTTACACCCAGTATTAATGCACAAGAAAATCTATCGTTGTCGCTTGAACAGGCAAAACAGTATGCCGTTGCGCACAATAAGTCTTTGAAAAATGCGGATTTGTCAGTAAAAAAAGCGGAATCAGACCGCTGGCAAACCCTCGCTACGATGCTCCCTCAAGTGAGTTCCTCTTTCGATTATCAAAACTTCTTAGGTTATGAAGCGGAAATTAGCATGGGTGCATTTCCCGTTAAAATCCCAATGAACCCTAACGGCTCCTTTGGAATTACAGCTTCTCTCACTTTAAGTGGTCAGCAAATTGTAGGAAGTATGATGGGCACGCTTGCCATCGAAATGGCTAAAATCAACGATGAGAAAAACGAAATTACCCTCAAAAACCAAGTTACTAATGTCTATATCTCTATTATTGCTTCAGAAAAATCTTTAGCCTTGTTGGACTCCAGCCTGCAAAATATCTTCCATATTCAAGGTATTACTGAAAATGCACTCTCCGCAGGTGTGGCTGAAAAAACAGATATTGACCAGATTAAAGTGCAAGTTGCTTCAATGAGAAATACCATTAACTCTACCAAACGGTCAATTGAGATTTTATACAACTCAATGAGATTACTAATTGGTTCTCAAGTAGATGCTAAAATTACATTAACTGACCCTCTTGAACAGTTGATTAATGTCAACAAAGCACAACAGCTATTGAGTAGCCGCTTTGATATTCAGAGAAATCATGACCACCAATTGATGGAGAAAAATCTGGCTTTAGCCGATAAACAGGTATGGCTCGCTTCTGTAGAGTATTTTCCTTCAGTAACGGTTTTTTATCAATATGCTTATAAAACCTATTTTAATAAAGAAGAAGGCTTTAATATGACTCCTCCTAATCTATTGGGATTAAGTTTATCCATTCCGATATGGTCTTCCGGTGTGAGGGCTACTAAAGTACGTTCTGCACTCATTAGCAAAGAGATGACTAAAAATGATTTTGCTACGGTAGAAGATAATTTGAATATCCAAGATAAACAATTACGCTATAACCTTACCTCTGCCATAGAAGACTATGAACTGCAAAAAGAAAACATTGACGTTTCAAACAGTGTATTTCAAAGTATTTCAAGAAAATATCAATATGGAACGGCTTCAAGTTTAGATGTTACTAACTCCAGCAATAATCTTGTAGCAGCTCAAAGCAACTACATCAGAGCTATCCTCAGCATGGTAAATGCTCAAATCAGTCTCGAAAATTTATTAAACCAATAAAAATTTATTATTCACAAAAAAAGTAAAAAAAAACATTATTTATATAGAGTATGAAGAATTTAAAAAGAATGACGTTGTTAGCCGTATTACCCATGATATTATGGAGTTGCGGAGGTAAAAAAGTTCAGATCAGTAGTGATGAAGATAGAATCGAACAAGTACAAGTGCTTACCCTTGAGAAGAGAGAAATCGCTCGTAAATTGGAACTATCCTCAACCCTTCAAGGATATGAATTTATGAATATTTCTCCCTCTCTTCAGGGTGCCCACGTAGAGAGAATTTTGGTTGATGTGGGCAGTAGAGTCTCCAAAGGACAACTATTAGTGAATATGGAACCTACACAGTTGAATGCACAAAGAATCACATTGGCTTCTCTCAATACTGAATTAGAAAGAGTTAGATTGTTGAAAGAGTCGGGAAGTGCAACCCAACAAGCTTACGACCAACTCAAAGCGCAAAGAGATGCTTTACAGGAAAATGTTCATTTTATTGAATCCAATACCACTGTTTATGCACCATACTCAGGTGTTATTTCAGCACGAAATATCGAAACCGGTGAACTTTACACGGGTGCAGTTCCCATTCTTACGCTTACTCAAATCAGCACGCTAAAAGCACTCATCAATATCCCTGAATCCTATTATCCTAAAATTAAACAGGGCATGAAGAGCGTCATTACCTCCGAAATTTTTCCCGATAAAGAATTTACAGGGATCGTAGATATTATCTATCCTACTATTGACCCTACATCGCATAGTTTTTCAGTGCAATTGAAAATTGCTAATGGAAATGAGCAGTTACGTCCCGGTATGTACGTCAAATCGACTATGGAATTAGGCAATGTGGAGGCTGTATTGGTGCCTTATCAATCAGTACTTAAATTGCAAGGCTCTAATGAGAGATATGTGTTTATCAACAATAATGGAAAAGCAAAACGAGTTTCTGTCAAATTAGGACAACGTTTTGATGACGAAGTAGAAATACTGTCCAATGAGATTTCAGAAGGAATGCAAATCATAGTAACCGGTCAAGCACGTTTAGTAGATGGTGTAACCTTAAACATTACTAAATAATGACATGTAAGTTTTAATTATTAATCAAATTTTACAATGAGTATATATCAAACATCAGTAAATAAACCTATTACGGTTATTATGATTTTTATCGCCGTAATTGTTTTGGGTGTTTTTAGTTTCACAAAATTGCCTATCGATCAATTTCCTGAGATGGAGCCCCCTTATGTATCTGTTATGACTACCTATTCGGGTGCTAACAGTAGTGAATTAGAGACCAATATCAGTAAGATTCTGGAAAATACCCTCAACTCGGTTGACGGTTTGAAAGAGATTACCTCTACTTCAAAAGACAACATCTCTATCGTTACGATGGAGTTTGAATGGGGTTCCAATTTGGATGAATCGGTCAATGACATCCGTTCAGCTATTGACATGGTCTATGACAATCTGCCTGATGGCTGTTCACGCCCTCTTATTTTCAAATTCAACACCTCTATGATGCCGATCATGCAGTATGCCATCACTGCTAAAGAGAGTTATCCCGGATTAGAAAAAATATTGGACGACCAAGTAGTTAATGTACTCAATCGTATTGATGGTATTGGTAACTTATCTTTGTCAGGTGCTCCAGAACGATACATCTATATAGATTTAGACCCTAAGAAAATGGATGCCTACAACCTCACCTTAGAAGCTGTGGGGCAAGCTATTCAAGCTAACAATCTCAATTTGGCTTCCGGTAATATCAAAATGGGTAAAGAGCAATATCAAATGCGTGTACAAGGGGAATATGTAGAAAGTAATGAAATAGAAAATATTATAGTGGCTAATATTCCGCAAGGAAGAGAAACACAAATTCGTAACGATGCTACTCCTATTCGTAGTAAAGTAGTTTTCTTACGCGACATTGCTGCTGTAAAAGACACCATTAAAGATCTCTCGTTAGAGGAAAAAATTGATGGTCAAGATGGGGTTCGTTTGGTAATTATGAAGCAATCAGGTGCCAATACCGTACAAGTGGCTAAGGATGTCCGTAAAGAGTTGGCTGAAATTCAGAAAAAACTCCCTTCCGACATTCAAATCAAGATGATTTATGACTCCTCAGAGAATATCCAAAACTCTATTAGCGGTTTGGAGGAGACCATCATGTACGCTCTCTTGTTTGTAGTATTGGTAGTACTTTTCTTCTTAGGAAAATGGAGAGCCACCATTATTATTGCGATTACCATCCCAATCTCCTTAATTACAGCTTTTATCTATCTAAAACTTACCAATAGTTCTCTGAATATCATCTCCTTATCGTCTCTTTCCATTGCTATCGGCATGGTTGTGGATGATGCTATTGTGGTTTTGGAAAATATTTCCACTCACATCAGTCGAGGTTCAAGTCCGCGAGAAGCTGCCATCTATGCTACCAATGAGGTGTGGGTCTCGGTTATTGCTTCTACATTAGTTATTGTAGCGGTGTTTGTGCCGTTGACTATGTTAGGCGGCATGGCAGGTATTATGTTTAAAGAATTAGGTTGGATTGTTACCATTGTAGTTACTGTTTCTACCATTGTAGCTATTACACTTACTCCAATGCTCTCTTCACAATTATTAAAATCAGAATTTATTTATGGTGGCAAACAGATTGCTAAAAAACAAAGAAAATATAGCTACAACAATACTGTAGTAAAAGCATTAGACAAATTAGATGAATTATATGCAAGAGCATTGCGTGCCTGCCTACACCATAAAACTGTTACAATTTCGGTAGTCGTGCTGATCTTTGCAGTCTCTCTCATTCCGGCACTCACCGGGATGATAGGAACCGACTTTATGCCTAATCAAGATAATGGTCGTATGGACTTAACTATTGAACTTCAACGTGGTACACGTGTAGAAGAGAGTATCAAAACGGCACGCAAAATTGAAGAGCATATTATGAGATTAGTCCCTGAAACGGAATTGATCTCCTCATCGACCGGTTCAAGTGATGCTTCCGGCATCTCTTCCCTGTTTACGAATGCAAGTAATAATAAAATTTCTATGACCGTTCGTACCAGCAAAAAATATGAACGTAAAAGAACTATTTTTGAAATAGCAGAAATTATCCGTCAAGACTTGGAACTTATGCCAGAAGTAATTAATTACCAAGTATCTACTGCTTCCGGCTTTGGTGGAGGGCAGACCAACAGTGTGAATGTTGAAATTTATGGTTATAATTTTGATAAAACCAATCAATTAGCTGCTGATATTAAACAGAAACTCAAAAATGTAAAAGGTGCCAGCGATATTACGATCAGTCGTGAAGAAGACCGTGCCGAATTGCAAATAGTTTTTGATAAAGAAAAATTAGCACTCAATGGACTTGGCTCCGTACAAGTCTCTATGATGGTCAGAAATCGTGTTAATGGTATGCTCTCCGGATATCTGAAAGAAGATGGTGAAGAGTATGATATTGTAGTCCGTTTGGAAGAAAAATACCGCAGTTCATTATCTGATATTGAAGAGATGACCATCATGTCTCCTTTTGGTAAACAGATAAAACTCAGAGAATTAGCAGAAGTAAAAGAGTATTGGGCACCCCCACAAATTGACCGTAAAAGAAGAGAAC
>JAITTF010000227.1 GCA_031287215.1 Bacteroidales bacterium | reverse complement strand
TTAGAGATGAGCACCCATAAGAGGAGTAAAATAGCCTGATATTTAGAATATAGCAAACAAGAGATGATGATACCAAGTAAAATAACACTCTTACAGCTCTCTTTTTCTAAGAATTTTTTATAGCATAATAAAAATAAGGAGGAAAACAGTAATAAAGGCACATCCGGTGTCATAATAAAACCATATACCTGAAACATAGTAATAGATGCTGCGATGCCAAAAAAAAGAAAAACATCTTTGAAGGAATACTTTTTTATATCAATCATCTTCCATAATACTACCAATACTATTGGTTGTGAAATTACAGCCAACAATCTCACTCCTAATTCATTATGTATAAATGAACCTATTTTAATAAATAGCGCTACCATTGGTGGATGGTCGAAATAACCCCAATCTAAATGCTGAGCGTATAAAAAATAGTAGGCTTCATCGGGAATTAATTCTGAAAATAGAGCAGAGCAAGTTTTAACAAGTGTCCAAAGTCCTAATAAACAAAAGAACAGAACTTTAGGAGTAAACTTGAAATGAAGGGATTTCATACACCAACCATGAATGAACATCTAAGTAGGATGTGAAAAGATTTTTTTCACTTGCAGGGGAAGAAAGACTCGAACTCTCATCTACGGTTTTGGAGACCGGTATTCTACCGTTGAACTATTCCCCTATAAGATTAGAACAGAGTTCACTCTGTTCTAATCGATGACATTAATTAGTCTAAAATTTTAGTTACCTGACCGGCACCAACTGTACGACCACCTTCGCGGATAGCGAAACGGAGACCCAAGTTAAGAGCGATTTGAGATAATAATTTTACAGTAATAGTAAGGTTATCACCAGGCATTACCATTTCTACGCCTTCCGGTAAGAAAATTTCGCCGGTAACGTCAGTAGTACGGAAATAGAACTGAGGACGATATTTATCTTTGAAAGGAGTATGACGACCACCTTCTTCTTTTTTCAAGATATAAACTTCTGCTTGGAATTCTTGGTGAGGTTTAATAGAACCCGGTTTAGCGATTACCATACCACGACGGATTTCATCTTTATCAACGCCACGGAGTAATAAACCTACGTTATCACCAGCTTCACCATCATCCAAAATTTTGCGGAACATTTCAACACCGGTAACTACTGATTTTAATTTTTCAGCACCCATACCAATAATGTCAACAGGATCTCCGGAGTGAATAACACCCGTTTCGATTCTACCTGTGGCAACTGTACCACGACCAGTAATTGAGAATACGTCTTCAACCGGCATTAAGAAATCTTTATCACGATCTCTTTCAGGAAGTGGAATCCAAGTATCAACTTGTTCCATCAAATCCATAACGCCGTCTTCCCATTTTGGTTCGCCGTTTAAGCAACCTAATGCAGAACCTCTAATAATAGGGGTATTGTCGCCGTCGAAACCGTAGAAGGTAAGAAGGTCTCGGATTTCCATTTCAACGAGGTCTAATAACTCAGGGTCATCAACCATGTCAACTTTATTCATAAATACAACCATCTTAGGAACGCCTACCTGACGAGCTAAAAGGATATGCTCTCTTGTTTGAGGCATAGGACCATCGGTAGCAGCAACAACCAAGATAGCACCGTCCATCTGAGCAGCACCCGTTACCATATTCTTGATATAGTCAGCATGTCCCGGACAGTCAACGTGTGCATAGTGACGATTAGCAGTCTGATATTCAACGTGTGCTGTATTAATAGTAATACCACGTTCTTTTTCTTCAGGTGCATTATCAATAGAGTCGAAACTTCTTACTTCTGATAATCCTCTTTTTGCTAATACGGTGGTAATACCTGCTGTCAAAGTAGTTTTACCGTGGTCAATGTGACCAATTGTACCCACATTTACGTGGGGTTTTGAACGTTCAAATTTTTCTTTTGCCATTTTTTCTTATCAATTAAGGTTATATAATAATTTTGCTTATCTTTAGCTAATTTGTGAGCCATTGACGAGAGTTGAACTCGTGACCCCTTCCTTACCAAGGAAGTGCTCTACCACTGAGCTACAACGGCTTATCCGTTTTTTCTGCACAAAATCCTTCACAACTTTTCAAGGTTGCAAAGATACTATTTTTTTGTTACATAGCAAGCAGGCGTAAATATTTTTTTTATTTTATTTATCTTATTGAAAATCAATGTTTAAAAAAAAAAGCAAGAATTAACGATTCCTATAAGTATTAAGATGCCCTATTTTGTAACATTTCCTTGCAATTCCAATACTTTTTTATAGGAATCAGCATTTGAATAAACCGTAACTCTTTTGCTGATCATTCCTTCATATTTAGCAGTATATTTAGCTTTGATCGTTCCTTTTTGACCGGGCATCACAGGTTCTTTACTCCAAGTTACTTCGGTACAGTCGCAAGAAGAGATCACATCATCCAATATCAATGGCTTTTTACCGGTATTAGTAAAAGTAAGCGTAGATTCTTTTACATCTCCCAATTTTAAGTTACCAAAATCAAAATAATTTTTTTCAAAAGATATTTCTGCTCCGGTGATCGTAGTTGCTGTAACCTCCTTTTTGGGAGTTTCTTTGGCGACCTCTTTTTTGACGGTTTCTTTTTGTGGTGCTTCGGTCTGTGGAGTCGCTTTTTTAGGGGCAGTTTGTGCTGCTAACGGTCCAATAAACAGTGCTAAAATGAGGGTTGTTAATATGCGGTTCATAGTAAATTAATTTGCTAAATGAGTGAATAATTTCTGTTTTAAAAAAACATCTCCATGAAGTGCTTCATGGAGATTGTTTAAAAGTAATGGGTATTACCTGTCTATTATCGAGCAGGTTCTACGATAGGACTTGTTTGGTCAGGAACCGGAACTGCGTCAGGAACTGGCTGATTAACAACACCTTTGATTCTTAAAGTAATAGGACCATTCTCAGCATTGGATTCAACGGTGATCGTCTTTTCAAAAGGTCCAATTCTGTTGGTATCGTATTTTACTTTTACGATGCCGCTACCTTTCTTTTGAACAGGGTCTTTGGTGTATTCGGCAACGGTGCATCCACAAGAGGTACGTGCATTGTTGATGATTAAATCTTCTTTTCCTGTATTACTAAATACAAATTGGAAAGTACCGTCACCTCCTTTTTCAAGGGTGCCGAAGTCGTGAACAAGTTCACTAAATGTGATTACAGGTGCATTAGCATTTTTTGCCTTTTCTGTAGCGTTATCTTGCGCTGTTAATGAAAAGCAAACAAGAACAAGTGCAATACTGAATAATTTTTTCATTTTGATTTTTTTTAAATTATTATTATGTTTCTTTTTTAAATCTCTTTTGTTAGACAACACAAAAAAATAAAAGTTTAATCTATCAAAAGTTTTTTCTAAGTTCAAACTCGATAAAGTAATGACAATCGCAAAATACAAAAGTTTAATTTTATTGTTTCAATTATGCGTTTTTTCTTCTATTAACAATAGTGAGCACTTTTTTTACGGACATCATGAAAGGCGAAGGTCGCAATTCAAAAGGCGATGACAAGAAAAAACTGGTTTGAAAGTCCACATGCTAACTGATGTACACGCAGATACAGCGGTATGTGCTATACTCAGCGAGGCAAAAAATGCATGACAAAAATTGCGTTTAAAACTTTAATTCAGCATATTTCATTTAATTAGCATTATTATTATATTTCCCGATTGTTCTGTATTATGGAAAAAATATCAAGATACAATATTACTTTATCTTGGCATTTTTTGCCTTCGTCATAGTGTGTATCAATTGTTTCACACGATTAACGGTTACACCATTTTTTTACCACCAAAAGTTGCATTTATGAGTTGAATTTACGAAATGAAAAAAAATGTTGATAACTTTTTTCCATTTTTTTTTGGGTTGTATTAATTTTTTCAGTATTTTTGCGAATCAAATCTTAAATCTAAACGTCATGAAAAGCTCAAAACACTTCAAGACAGGGCTGTTAAGTTGTTTTT
>JAITTF010000142.1 GCA_031287215.1 Bacteroidales bacterium | reverse complement strand
ATCTGCTTTTCAAAGAACGAACAGATGCACGACAACGTTATTGGAATGTATATTGAAAAGTATTATTACAAAACAGGGACTTATGGAAATAACTTGTTCTGATAATTTATGACACTATCGATTAATGATTAACCCCGTTCTGCCCTTCCGCTTTTCTGCCTGTTTTTTTAATATCAACAATAAATTATTTTGCTTTTCAAAAAAACAGGTTTTAATATCCTTTTTTTCACTACCTTTGCACCCTCAATTACAATCCTAATGGTAAGGGATTGGTTTGAATTATAAAGAGGAGTTGAGAGACGGGCTCTATGACACTCCGGCAACCTCAGGATGTTTCTGAAAGGTGCCAAAACTCGCCTGATTTTAGGAATTATAATTTAACAAAACGCAACATGGTATGTGATTTATTAAAACAAGAAATAGTTATTTTAGATGGTGCTACCGGCACACTCATTCAACAATATGGTCTGGAAGAGAGTGACTATAGAGCAGACCTTTTTCAAAACCACTCCGTACCGCTCAAAGGGAACAACGATATTTTAAGTCTCACCCAACCGGAAATTATTAAGGCTATCCATAAAAAATATGTGGATGCTGGTGCTGATATTATTGAAACAAATACTTTTAATTCTAACGCAGTTTCGCAAGAGGAGTACCATTGTGCCGATTTAGTCTATACTTTGAATAAAACGGGAGCCCAATTAGCAAGAGAAGAAGTGGCAAAAGCAGACCGTCCGGTATTTGTTGCCGGTAGTATAGGACCTACCTCAAAGACGCTTTCTCTTTCTCCGGACGCACTACATCCCGAGTATAGGGCAATCAATTTCGATTCCCTTTCTGCTGCTTATCAAGAGCAGGTACGTGGATTGATTGATGGAGGTGCAGATCTCTTATTAGTGGAGACGATTTTTGATGGATTAAATGCAAAAGCTGCTCTGAATGCCATCACCTTAGTGCAAAAAGAGAAAAATACTGATTTGCCTGTGATGATGTCAGTTACGATTAGCAGTAAAGGGGGTAGATTGCTCACAGGGCAGTCGTTGGAGGCTTTTTTTGCTGCTATTGCACATTATCCGCTATTGAGTTTTGGGTTGAACTGCTCTTTTGGAGCTTCGGATTTATATCCGTGCATTGAGAGACTATCTGCTTTTTTACCTTGTTATCTTAGCATTTATCCTAACGCCGGGTTACCCAACGCCACAGGAGAATATGATGAGACGCCACAATTAACGGCAAATTATCTCAAGAAAATGGCAACCAGTGGCTTGCTCAATCTTGCCGGTGGCTGTTGTGGCACTACTCCGGCACATATTCAGGCGATCAGAGAAGCCTTAAAGGATATTCCACCCAGAAAAATACCCTTGAAAAACAAAAAATCGGTTTTTAGTGGCTTAGAGACGGTTAAAATTGATAAAAATAGTAATTTTACTCTTGTAGGTGAGCGCACTAATGTAGCTGGATCGGCAAAATTTGCAAGGCTTGTCAGGGAACAAAAATTAGAAGAAGCTGCCACCATCGCCCGCAAACAGATTGAAACAGGTGCCTCCATTATAGACATCAATATGGATGATGCTATGTTGGAGAGTGCCAAAGAGATGGAAACCTTTACCCGTTACATCAGCAATGACCCCGATATTGCCAAAGTGCCTTTGATGATAGACTCTTCGGATTGGAATACCATTTTGGTAGGATTGAAAAATGCTCAGGGAAAGTCTATCGTTAATTCTATCAGTTTGAAAGAGGGTGAAGCAGAATTTTTGAGAAAAGCAATAGAAATTAGAAATTTAGGAGGTGCCGTAGTAGTAATGGCTTTCGACGAAAAGGGTCAAGCCGTAAACTATCAACAAAAAATTGATATTTGTAAACGAGCATACACTTTATTAACTGAAAAAGCAAATTATCCTCCACAGAATATTATCTTTGATGTCAATGTGTTATCTATTGGCACCGGATTAGAAGAACATGACAACTATGCCGTTGATTTTATCAATGCTGTGCATTGGATTAAAAATAATCTATCGGGGTGTCTCACTTCAGGCGGCATTTCCAATCTCTCTTTTGCTTTTCGTGGTAATAATATGGTTAGAGAAGCCATGCACTCCGTTTTTCTCTATCATGCCATTAAGGCGGGATTAGATATGGCAATCGTAAACCCTGCGGCATTGCAACATTACGATGATATTGAGCCTGAATTGTTGGAAAATGTGGAAAATGTGATCCTCAATACTTCTCATAAAGCTACGGAAGAGTTGATTGCTTATGCCGAAAAAATAAAAAATATTCAGACTGATTCTAAAAACGACAAAAGTGAAATATGGCGTGAAACATCTCTTAAACAACGCCTTGAACAAGCTTTAGTAAAGGGAATTACCGACTTTTTAAAGGAAGATTTAGCAGAAGCTATTTCGGTTTATGATACTCCGGTAGCTATTATTGAAGGACCTTTTATGCAAGGAATGGAAAGGGTAGGCGAGCTATTTGGTGAGGGAAAACTCTTCCTCCCGCAGGTAGTAAAATCGGCTCGAGTCATGAGAGAAGCTGTAGCACTCTTGCAACCGGAAATCGAAAAAATAAAGAACTTGGAAGCGGTAGTAAAACGCCCTAAAATGCTGCTGGCAACCGTAAAAGGGGATGTCCACGATATTGGAAAAAATATTGTTAGCATTGTGTTGAGTTGTAATAATATAGAGGTAGTCGATTTAGGTGTCATGGTGGATAATCATACTATTATACAAGCAGTAAAAGAACAACAGCCCGATTTTATTGGGGTAAGCGGTCTCATTACCCCTTCCCTTAAAGAGATGGAAGCGCTTTGCATTTTATTGCAAAAAGAGCAGTTAGACATTCCCTTACTCATAGGAGGAGCGACCACCTCTTCAGTGCATACTGCCGTAAAATTGGCACCGTTGCACGATTATGGCGTTATTCAGGGTGGAGATGCCTCTAAATCGGCAATCATTATCAAACGTCTTTTGCAAGATGAACAGGGCTTTATCGAAGAGGTCAAAGAGAAACAAAAACAGATAAGAACACAATATGCCCAAAGGAATAGACAACTGATTTCCTATTCTGAAGCCCAACAAAAAGTCCCTGCTTTCAGTAGGGAAAGTTATCTGCAGTCCGATGTTTTTGGAATTAAAAATGTAGAGATAAACAATTTAGATATCAATGAGTTAATTCCATTTATTGATTGGACACCCTTCTTTCATTTTTGGGGATTTAAAGGTAAATGTTTAGACCTCATTCAATCTAATGTAGAGGCTCAGAAATTGCACCAATCGGCATTAGAAATATTGTCGGAAATTATAGCAGGTAATGAATTTGAAGCCTCTATAGTGCTTAATTTTTACAACGCATATTCTGAAGAGGAGGTTATCGTTTTGGATGGCAAATATCGCTTGCCTATGTTACGGCAACAAAAAGAGGGCACTGTTTGCCTTAGTCTTGCCGATTTTTTTCCAAAAAAGAGTAGCAGACAAACTTCAAAAGTAGGACTTTTTACTTTAAAAGTATCTGATAAAAAAGATTTTAGTGATAAAAGAGATTTTCAATACTTATTAAGGAGCAGTTTATGTGCTCGTTTAGCGGAAGCATTGGCAGAGTGGATGCAGGCACAATATGAAAACGGAGACAAAATCATTCGTCCTGCTTTTGGGTATCCGGCATGTCCTGATCATTCGATCAAAAAAGATGTTTTTGACCTGTTAAAAGCAGAAGAGAAAATAGACATTCACCTATTGCCTTCTTTTGCCATCAGTCCATCTACAAGCCTTTGTGGGATGATGATTGCACATCCTGAAGCCCACTATTTTGGCATCAATGCTATTGGAGACGACCAATTTACAACCTATTTTACCCATAGAGCTATTACAGAAAAAGAGAGTGAAAAGCTAATAGGACATTTATTAACAGACAAACAGCAAAATTAATCATGAAAGTAATTAACATCATAAATAGTAGAAAAAAACCTTTTGTTTCTTTTGAATTAGTTCCTCCATTGAAAGGGAGCGATATGAGCAAATTATATCAGTCAATAGAACCGTTGATGGAGTTTGAACCTCCTTTTATAAACATTACCTATCACCGAGATGAGGAAGTTTTTAGAGAAAATCAGGATGGAACGTTTCGTAAAGTTACGATAACCAAACGTCCCGGTTCGGTAGCGATTGCGGCGGCTATTGTTCGCAACTTTTCGGTTGAAGTAGTACCTCATCTTATTTGTGGAGGTAATTCCAGACAAAAATTAGAGAATGATCTGATGGATCTCCACTTCCTGGGCATACATAACGTAGTTGCATTGCGTGGAGATGCGATACCTGTTCGAAAATATTTTACACCTGAAGTCAATGGACATCAATATTGTTGTGAATTGGTACAACAAATCAATGATATGAATCAAGGAAAGTATTTAGAAAAAGAGTTGACCGATGTGGTTTCTACTGATTTTTGTGTTGGTGTTGCTGGGTATCCTGAAAAACATTACGAATCACCTAATCTCCATACGGACATTATGAATTTAAAAACTAAAATAGATGCCGGAGCCGATTATATCATCACACAGATGTTTTTTGACAACCAAAAATTTTATGATTTTGTTAATCAATGTCGTGAGGCTGGTATTCATGTTCCCATTATTCCCGGTCTTAAACCACTGTCATCCACTAAACACATTGAGATGCTTCCCAAAACCTTCGGAATAGATTTGCCAGAAGAATTAATGCGACAAATCAGGCAATGTTGCGATGATAAGTCTATCTATGAGTTAGGGATGAAATGGTGTATCACCCAAAGTACACAATTGTTACAATATGGAGTTCCTGCCATCCATTATTACACTATGGGAACTGCAGAAAATGTAAAACATTGTTATACGTGAAGCTTTTTAAAAGA
This sequence comes from Bacteroidales bacterium, assembly GCA_031287215.1. Classification (GTDB taxonomy): domain Bacteria; phylum Bacteroidota; class Bacteroidia; order Bacteroidales; family WCHB1-69; genus JAGVVH01. Next base: position 6,232 of record JAITTF010000142.1, on the reverse strand, counting down.
GCAAAAAAGCAAAAGAAAATAAGAAAAGGGTAGTATTGTCAGTCTAAAATAACATTATTTTCCTTTCTCTTTCAGTTTTTTCAATACTTGCTCTTGTAGTGTGGCAGTAAGTGGTGAATATTGAGAAAATTCCATTGAGAAGTTGGCTCTTCCGGAGGTAATATTTCTTAAGTGAGTAGAATAACCAAACATTTCTGAAAGAGGCACTATAGCAACCACTTTTTGGGCTCCTTTTCGGTATCTTCTCATAGATTCTATTTTACCACGTCTGCGGTTTAGATTTCCTACTACTTCTCCAATATAATCGTCAGGAGTATTGACTTCCACTTTCATGACCGGTTCCAACAGGATAGGTTTAGCTTTTAGAAATCCTTGTTTAAAACATTGTCCACCACACAATTGGAATGCTAAATCTGAAGAGTCAACAGGATGGAAACTACCGTCAATCAAAACTACTTTAACATCTACAACGGGGAATCCAGCTAAAATTCCTCTTTCCATAGTTTTCTGAATACCTTTGTCAACAGAAGGAATATACTCATTAGGAATAACGCCACCTTTAATGATGTTGACGTATTCATAACCCTCCCCGGTATTAGGTTCTAAGCGCATAACAGTATGTGCAAATTGTCCGTGTCCACCTGATTGTTTAACATGGCGATAAGTGGATTCTACCGATTCGGTAATCGTTTCGCGATAAGAAACGGATGGTTCGCCAATTTCTACGTCAAGTTTAAACTCTTCTTTAAGACGGTCAACCATAATTTCGAGGTGCAATTCACCCATTCCGGAGATGATTGTTTCTTCTGTTTCTTCATCAAATCGAGCATGAAAAGAGGGGTCTTCATTGATCAATTTTGCTAATGCTTCGCCTAATTTTTCTTTTTCTTTTTGTTTGGCGGCTTGAATTTTAAGCTCAATGACAGACATTGGAATATGAATAGATTCCAACAATAGCGGATTATGAGGATCACAAAGGGTATCACCGGTCTTGGTGAGTTTCATGCCCACTAATGCTACAATTTCGCCTGCACCTGCTTCCGAAATCTCTTCTCGCTCTTTTGCTTTAATTCTAAAAATACGACCTACTCTTTCATTTTTTAATCTGGTAGAATTGTACAACAGCATTCCGCTTTCCAATTTACCGGAGAAAATACGTATAAAAGTTTGTTGTCCTACATAAGGGTCGTTAATCAATTTGAATGCCAGCGCCGAAAAAGGTTCGGTATTATTAGGATTACGAGAATGAGACTTTTCATCATCATCAATATCCTGTCCAATGATTGCTCCTGCATCTATGGGAGAAGGTAAGTAATTCACTACCGCATCTAAAAGCAATTGAACACCAATGTTTTTGTAAGCAGCGCCACAACAAACAGGAGTAATTAATAATTTTAAAGTTGCATTACGTATTGCTTTCATCAACATTTCATCCGGAATCTCTTGTTCATCAAAGAAAAGTTCCATTATCTCATCGTCATATTCGGCAATTTTTTCTACTAACTCTTTTCTAGCTTGAACAGCTATTTCCTTAAATTCGTTGGGAATAGGTATCTCGTTACGGACATTATTTTCAAATGTATAAGCTATCTGTTTGATGATGTCTATCATCCCAATAAAGGCGTCTTCGGCACCCATTGGAATTTGCAAAGGAAGAGCGTTAGCATCCAGATACTTATTCATTTGAGAAACTGCTGCTTCAAAATCAGCACCTGTTCTGTCCATTTTATTGATAAAAGCAATTCTGGGGACTCTGTATCTATCTGCCTGATTCCAAACTGTTTCACTTTGAGGTTCTACTCCACCTACACTACAAAAAACAGCAACCATACCATCAATAACTCTCAAAGAACGTTCTACTTCTACTGTAAAATCTACGTGTCCCGGAGTGTCAATAAGATTGATTTGATGGTCATTCCATTTACAGGTAATGGCTGCGGAAGCAATGGTTATACCGCGTTCTTGTTCTTGTTTCATGAAGTCCATGGTAGCAGCACCATCGTGCGTTTCACCAATTTTTCTATTAGTACCGGTGAAGTATAAAATTCGCTCTGTAACCGTAGTTTTTCCTGCATCAATATGCGCAGCAATACCAATGTTTCGTAATTTATTTAATGACATAATTAAAATTTCTATTTGATTCTTAATGATTTATATGAAAAAATTCTCTGAAATTTTGAGTTTGCAAAGGTACAACTTTTTTTGGTAGGTTTTTCATTAAATATTTTCCACTATAGCGAGCCCTTCTTCGCTGGTTTCAAGGTCCTTTCCCTATTTTATATAATTTACACATACTGTCCATGCTGTCATGTTTATCCAACTATTTTTTACCCTATTTTTTCTCAACTTTAATCTTAAAAAACAGTGCGTATAAAACCGGAATTACGATTAAAGTAATAATAGTACCAACGGTCAATCCACTCATGATGACTACGGCTAAAGAGCCAAACAGCACGTCCGACAATAGCGGAATCATCCCTACAATGGAAGTGGTGGCTGCCATCACTACGGGACGGAAACGAGAAGCTGAAGCGGTTAATAAAGCTTCTACAGGGTCAGTTCCTTCATGGTTAAGCCTGACGACCTCCTCTATCAAAACAATGCCGTTTCGTATCATCATACCCATTAATCCTAAAGAGGCAACGATAGCCACAAAACCAAATTCTTTACCACTCAATAGTAACCCCCCTACAATCCCGACTGCTGCCAACGGAATACAAAGGAAGATGATCAGCGGTTTCTTAACGTCTTTAAACAACATGATCAATATGGCAAACATCAACACAATAGAGATGGGCACGCCGGCAAACAGATAACGTGTAGATTCTGTTTTTGCCTGTGCTTCGCCGAGCCACGCCATCTTATAACCTTCAGGCAGTTCAATCTGCTCAATTTGGTCTTGAATAGCATTTTTGGATTGTGCCGGCGTATAACCAAACATATTATTACACTGAGCACGGATACTGCGTTGCCCATTATAGCGTCTTACAACCAAATCTTCCCACTGTAAAGAGATCCCATCGCTCACTTGGCTTAACATGGAAGGTTGTAAAACATTGGAAATGATGGCAGACATATCATTACTTCCCAAAAACAAGCCCGTAACGGTTTCTCTATTAATAGCCGTTAATGAAGGAATGACAGTTAGAATGGGAACATTTGACAAATCTTCTATCTGTTTGCTCTTAACATCCATACTTCTCAAATAGAGTGGTTCGGAGTTGTTGCCATTGTAATAAGACCCTATAGGGATACCATCTGTAGCGGCTAACAAAGACATGGCAATATCTGAACGTGAGATGCTGGCACTGCGGGCTTTGGGCTGGTCATAATTAACCGTCAATACGGGTGCTTTGGGTTCCCAGTCGTTTCTTACCAACATGATAGATGGCTCTTTGTTCATAATTGCTTCTGCTTGAGCCGCTAAATCTTTTAATACCGCCGGATCAGGACCTGAAAACATGACCTCTATGGGGAAAGGCTTGTACATAAGGTTATATTTTTTGATACGGACGAATGCTTGAGGGTAATTTTCAGACAATTTTTTTTGTAATTCCGGCATGGCTTTTTGCATAGCTTCAGGGGAGATAAAATCCACTATTAATTCACCGTAAGAAAGAGAGGGTTCTGCAAAAGACCTTACTAAATTGTATCTAAAAGGGGTACCTCCATAGCTGGAAGTTACGTGTTCTATGTCTTCTCGGGCAAGCAACTGTTGCTCCATAGTTTGCAAGTCGTCTTTTACCTTTCCCATTTGGGTACCTTCCGGCATTCGATACTCTATATATGCCTGCTCGTATTTAAAATCAGGGAAGAACCCTTGTCTTACAAACATAAAACCAAAAGCACTCAGTAGCAATAAAACCACTGCCACTCCGAGAGTAGCTACGCGATGAGATAACATAAAAGTGAGTATTTTACGAAGTATCACGTAGAATTTTCCACTATAGGGGTCTTTCTTTTCCGTTTTTTGTTTTTTGTTTTTCAAAAAAAGGTCGGCTTGTATAGGTCCTAAAGTAACGGAGAGTATCCAACTGATAAACAGCGATACCGCCAAAACGATAAACATATCTCGTACATATACCCCTGCCATATCTGGAGACAAAAAGATGGGAAAGAAAGCCAAAACGGCAATAATAGTCGCTCCCAGCAGTGGAATAGCGGTTTTGTGTGCGGTATTGGTGAGCGACATCGGCTTTTTAATTCCCCTTTGCATATCTACCAAAATACCGTCAATCACTACTACTGCATCATCAACCAACATTCCCAGCGCTAATACCAAAGCACCTAAAGAGACTCGCTGTAAGGTTCCATTGCACATTTTGAGTACTATAAATGAACCTAATACGATGATTAACAGATTAGTTCCCAGAATAAGACCACTTCTAAATCCCATAGTTAGCATTAATACCAATACCACAATAATGATGGCTTCAAGCAGGTTTTTCAAGAAGACGTTGATAGATTCGATTACCCTATCGGATTGGAAAAAGACTTTATGAAACTCTATTCCTATGGGGATACTTCCTTTTTTCTCTAATAATTTAAGATGTTTTTCCACCCGTTCTCCGACTTTAGTAATATCATTTCCGGGTGCCATTGACACGGCTAAACCTATTGCAGGTTGTCCATCGTAACGCATACTACTGCGTGAAGGTTCTACGATGCCGTTGTGAATATCGGCAATATCTTTCAATTTTACCTGGTCTTCTTCATGCCCTTTGATGAGTAGATTTTCAATATCTTCTATACGATTAAAATTGTCGGTAATATCCATCCGCACTCTACTGGTACCGCTATTAAAATAACCGGGATAGACCGTCTGATTTTGAGCATGGATAGTGAGTAATAATTCATAAAAATGGACTCCCAAATTGGCTAATCTATCCTGTTTAATATCGATATAAACGCAGGGTTGTTGTTTCCCGTAAGTAGTAACCTTTCCTACACCATCTACAGTATGCAACTCTTGTTTTATTTTTTCTACATACTCATTAAATTCCACATCTGCAAAGCCATCCGCAGTAAGCACATAAAAAAGTCCATACACATCACCAAAATCGTCCATCACGATTGGTTTCTGGGCTTCTGCGGGCAAGGCTGTGGAGGCATCAGTAATTTTTCTTCGTAAGATATCCCAATGTTGTTGGATCTCTTTTTCCGGAAGCGTAACATCCAGAATAACTTGAATGATAGAAACATCGTTACACGATTTAGACTCCACATTTTCAATGCCGGTCATAGAGCGGATAGCTTTTTCTAAGGGGTCCGTAACTTGTAGTTCCACTTCATGTGCAGAAGCACCCGGATAGATGGTAACAATTTGTGCTATCCTCACGATCATTTCAGGGTCTTCCATTTTTCCCATTTTTAGGAAAGAGAGCGTACCTCCTACAATGATAGTAAGTACTAAAAAGAAAACTAACACTTTGTTTTTTAATGCAATTTCTGCTATATTCATGATAATGTCCTCCTATATTGGTTTATTAATTATCTTCTTTGCTGCCGTCTTGTTCTACACATTCAAAATAATATGGTTTAATTGAAGGACACCTCTAAAAATTACTTTTTTACATTTTGATTTTTCGTCAGAGCAGAGGTGCATTAAATTCTAATGAAAAATCATTGAAAATTTTTGCAAATATACATGAAATTTTTCAATTATACAAAGACACATATTTTTCGTGATTTATGGGGAAAGAAAAAGTCCTGAAAATTTTGATTTCCAGTACTTTGATACGATTTGCTTTATTCTTTTGCGTTATGTACGGAATATGAACCACCCTCTTAACCACCAATAAGTCAATATCTGAACAAACTCCGAAAATCCTGTCCCACGAATTCGTAGAATCGACGTAGTCAATTATCCCAGAATCATACTTCGCTGAATTTCGGTCTTTTGCATCCTTTCAATGAGCGTTGGGACAAAGGTAGGGATTATTTTTGAGATGACAAAGTATTGTTTTTTACAATTTTATTTCATCATCGCTTCCAGTTCAGCCGCCAATTCCCTTGATTCCAAGCGCATAATGCTTTCTTCCGAACTGCCGAAACTAAGCAGATTGATGCTCCCATACCAAACAAGCCGGTTGTCAATGATGATATATTTTTGATAGTGTCATAAATTATCAGAATAAGTTATTTCCATAAGTCCCTGTTTTGTAATAATACTTTTCAATATACATTCCAATAACGTTGTCGTGAATCTGTTCGTTCTTTGAAAAGCAGATCG
>JAITTF010000139.1 GCA_031287215.1 Bacteroidales bacterium | reverse complement strand
CGAATCAGAAGGTGAACGAAAATCTTGTGCTTTATCCATAAATTCATCCTTCAAGTTGGCTGAAATCTGGTTGGCTCTTTTAGAAAGGATGGCTACAGTTTTGTAAATATTACCCGTTTCTACATCAAAATCACTTGGATTTCTGGTAATAGCGGAATTTGTAATTTTTAATTTTTTGTAATCACTACTTTTCATCTCTTTATAATTATTTTTAATTTCTATTTTGAAGTTTTCTTTAAAACGTCATCTATGATAGGTTTTACTTGGGCTACGAATGGTGAATCAGGGTAATTAATTCTGAGTGCATCATAAGCCGATAAGCAATCTAAATATCTTTCTCTTTGTTTGGCTTTAATGCTTTTTTTGGCGTATTTATAGTTGTTTTGAACCAGTAGCATCATAGATTCGGGAGTGAGTGGTGAGTCAGGATACTCTTTCAGGAAGTTTTTGATAGCAATTTGTGCTGCATCATAATTTTCGGTATTGTAGTAGAGCTTTGCAACTTCAAAATCTTTCTTAGCCAATTTATTACGCATTTCATCCAACAATATGTTACATTTTTCGACATGATTGCTATAGGGATATTGTTGTACAAAATGGACAATCTCTTCTATGGCATATTTAGTTTCGGTCTGGTCTAAACTATATGTCGGAGAGATGTTATAGATCGCTTCTACACACCTATAAGCTGCATCCTGAGTGCGTTGAGTGCCCGGAAAACGGCGCGTATATTCTTTATAGTGAAAGGCTGATAGCTCATAATCATGATTCTGGAAATAACAATCTGCAAACGAGAAAAGAATAGTATCTGATGCAGGTGTGCCTATAGAAAGTGGGTATAACTCCTCAAAGAGCCTTGCTGCCGACAACCATTGTTGGTTTTTGTAGTACTTCATTGCCCTTTCGTAGTTCTTATCGAAAGACTCAAAAGTAATTTTTCCTTTACTGCCGGTCATTTTTCTATTCTCCGGTTTATCTTTCACCTTTTTATTTTTAACAGGAATAGAATCATTTTGAATCTCTATAGACGATTTTCGGCTGTAATTAACATAAAATTCAACCTCATTCGCAGAGAGCGAAGAGGCTAATACTGTAATTATTAAGAGGTTAAAAATTGTCGCCTTACTTTTATTCATCTTACAAAGATACGAATTTTTTTTGATTAGGTAACGCATGTAATTAATTAATATATCCACTTTTTTAATCACTGATTATGGAATTGCTCAATTTTATTCCATAAATGTACTCTTTCAGTACCTGAGACATTGTGGTCGTGATTAGGATACACAAAATAGTCGAGTTCTATACCTTTTTCAATCGCTTTATTCAACAATTGTAGGGTATGTTGCCAGACAACGGTATGGTCTTGAGCACCATGCATCACTAAAAGAGGACAATTGATTTTCTCTACTTTATTCAGAATATTGGCATTAGCATATCCTAAAGGGTTCTCTTCGGGTGTATCCATGTATCGTTCGCCGTACATCACTTCATATTTACTCCAATCCACTACAGGACCGCCACAACTTGCCGCTTTAAAGGTGTTTGGTTCTGCTGTAATCAACGATAAAACCATAAATCCTCCATAACTCCAACCATCTAAGCCAATGTGATCGGCATCTACATAAGGTAAAGATTTTAGATATTTTACCCCACACAATTGGTCTTCAACCTCTTTAACTCCCAAGTTTCTGTGAATACATTTTTCAAAGTCAGCTCCCCGATGCCCTGTACCTCTATTATCTAAAGTAAACACAAGGTATCCCTGTTGAGCCATATATTGCAAAAAGACACCTCCACTCATAAAACTATTGGTAACCAATTGTGAATGGGGACCACCATAAACATATAAAAAGACGGGATATTTTTTTTGTGGATCAAAATTCTGCGGATAAATCATACGACAATAGAGCGCATCACCCTCTTTGTTTTGAATGGAGAAAATCTCGGTTTTTCCTAAGTTGCAGTTTTGATAAGGATTCTTGGAAGCACATAACTCCTTCAAAATTTTGCCTTTATTGTTGCGTAATATGATTTTCTGTGGGGTTTCAGTATTATTAAAATAGTCAAAGAACGCACTTTTATCATGATTAAATATTGCATGATGTGTTCCTCTTTCCGGGGTTAAATTTTCATAAGTTCCCTTTTTAATATTGACTCTATAAATATAATGATCAACAGGGAAATCTTTATGGGTATTGAAATAGAGGTACTCCTCTTTGTCGTCCAATCCAATCGCATCAACCGCAAAATTACCGGACGTGAGTTGTTTTATCAATTTTCCATCGCCGGAATATAGATAACAATGCATCCAACCATCTCTATCACTATGATAGATGAAATTACCATTTTTTAAGAAGATGATCCTTTTTTGAGGTTCTACATATCTATCGTCTTTTTCTTCGATTAGAACTGCGAGTTTCTTACCGGCCAACAGATCATATTTAATCAATTTGGAATGATTTTGCGCTCTATTCAAATGGGTAATGTATAGAAATTTCTCATCCGGTGAAAAGGTAACATTAGTCAAAAATTCGCCATCCTCAAGATCCGTTTCTATGTAATGATAAACCGTTTGGTTTTTAGAGAAAGCATCCTTTACATCAAAAATGCCCACTTTTACCTGATGACTGGTGCGACCTGCCATCGGATATTTCATAAAATAGACCTCAGCAATAGGTGCCGTAACGTCAACCAAAGGATAATCTTCTACCATACTCTCATCCATCCGATAAAAAGCAATAAAATTTCCTTTAGGTGAAAAATATTGACCTTCATCAATGCCCCATTCGCTACGATGAACAGTCTCCCCAAAAACTATATGTTTCCCTGTATCAGGACATAGTAATATAGCTTTTCCTTCATAAAGATCACTCTCTACAAAAACATAACCTTCATTCTTTGTAACAAAAAGATGATTTTTACTGTCGTTGTCTAACTCTTCATAAAGCGTTTTGTAATCGGTTTTTTTTACTTCTTTGGGTAAAAATATTTTAGCATTTGTTTTATAATCAAATTGATACATAGAATCGTTTTGAGTATAACTGTAATGGAGGTTATCCTCTTGCCATTTTAGCCCACGAAGATTATCGTAACGATATTTTCCTTGGAATACTCCTTTTAAATCTATTTTTTCACTCTGTCCAGACATACAAATAAAAGAACAAAGAGTTGATAGGGTTAAAATAACTCGTTTTATCATGATAAATTTATTTATTGATTATTTTGTTGATTAATATTCTATTCCTGTTTATAAAATGTATGATTTGTTTTTTTGTATTTATTAGGAGGTAAATCGGCACCGGCACCAAATACATCGGGTAAAAAATTCCATTTGCCGTTTTCTTCTACAAAACCTTGATTGAGGCTTGATTCGGAAACGGAAAAAGCGGTGATATAGCTCATACTTTCGTCAACAGGAATGAGCTTGTCAAAGATAATGACATTGTCGGCGACCGTTTCGTAGATGATTTTTTTGGTTTTTAGATCCCTTTTTCCGGTATTGACGGGATAGGCTTGTCGTTCGTATTTGAGAGAAAAAGAGCTGTTTTTACTATATTCAAAAATAATTCGGGTGGCTTTGTTTTGGGCAACGTTTTTGAAAATCTTAGCCCCAAATTGAGGGGTCATATCTTTCTTGAAATGGAGTATTTCGATGATTTTTTGTTGCGAAAAGAGATTATTGCCATTCCATCCTAAGAGGGTATAATAGGTTTTAGTTTTTGTTTGTAGCGGAATGATTTTGTAATAGATGGCACCGTACCAGCCATTATGGTCTGTAATCTCTTCATTTGGACTTTCGAGGCTCTGTTTTTGGTCATAAAGTGAAAAAATGACATATTTTTTGCGATTTTCATTATAAATTTGCAAAAAACCCCAATTTTCTACAGTATAATCCTCCTTTTCAACAAACCATGTAAATATTTTAAATAAATGGTCTTCACTGCTAATGACCGAGAAATTGATGCATTTATTCCATGCATAATTGAAAGAATTAGGCTCTTGGAGGATGGATTCTAAGAGATTCATAAAATCCTCATTCAAAACTAATTTGTCGGTTTCTGTGGCAGCATTCATCACTTCGTTGCGCAGATTGACTAAAGAGTCTTCCCAAAAAGAGAAATCAAATTTCTTTTGGGTGAATCCCTGCAACGAGCAGATGGCTATAACCAGAAAAAACAGATATTTTTTCAAAAATTACTTTTTATGTTTCTTATTTTTTTTTGCGTTGTCGATTTCAGTTAAATATTTTTGCACCAGCGTAACATTAAAATAGAGACTTTCAATTTTTTCTAAATTTTCTGCGAGAAAAATGCGGTCTAAGATGACGCCGTTGTTATTAATTTCATCTTCATTAACGAATTTACAGTCAAAATAGTTTATCAGTTCATATTCATGTTCAACTGTGATCACAAAAAAAGGAGAATTTTCGCTTTTTCCGCTTCCCGAACCAATAATAGCGTCCATAATGATATTATATTGTGCCGTAGTTCGGTCATACTCTTCGGTATTACTTTTTCCTAATTTAAAGAGGGCTACTGTTTTCCATTGTAATGCATAAGTACTAAAGGGATTTTCTTTAATCATAATATCTGCCCAATAGACGATATCTCTATAGTCTTGAGAAGTTTTGTGTTTGCGTTTTAGGACGGTTTTGAGTTCTCTTTCATTAGAGGAAGAGTAGTTAGGGTTGTACCACGACTGGAAAACAAATCCAAAATAGAGGTGATGCTTTTCGAGGTCAGTCATAGCATCATTAGCAGCTGAATAGTATTTTTGCAGCAAAGTTGGGTAAAAATAGGGAGAGTTTTCCTTTTCTATTTCTGTTTTAATACGGTCAAAGTCGGGAGGTGTTACTTTCTGTGTATAAGCATTCAACGATAAAAGTAACAGTAAAATTGTGATGATTTTTTTCATAAATAGGGATTAATGGTAATTACAATGCAATAATAGTGATTTTTTTTGAAATAAAAAAAGAGGCTTTGCAAAAAGTGCTAAGCCTCTTTTGGTTGATAAGAACACAAAATTATCTTTGGCGTTTTTTAGGTGCCGGTGCATTTGGATCTTCTTTTTTAGGTTCTTCTTTAACTACAGCTGCAGGTTCTTCTTTTTTAGGTTCTTCTTTAACAGCAGGGGTTGTAGCAGCCGGTTTAGTGGTAGTAGGTTTGGTAGTAGTAGGTTTAGTAGTAGTCGGAGCCGGTGTTTCAGGAGCAGGAGCTTCTACTTGTGTTTGTTCATCTGTGTTTGTTTCAGGTTCTGTGGTTGGCGTTGTATTGCCACAGGCTACGAATAGTGCTATGGCTGCCAATCCTAAAAATAATTTTTTCATATTGAAATATTTTAAAGATTTTTATTGGTGATTATTTATGTTTGAACTCTAATGTGAATTGGTGATTAACTTTTGCTACGTATTCAGGATAATCAAAAGTAATTCTGAGTCTTAAAGTAGTTTCGTTTAAAATAACGATAGTACATTTTTCAACTGCAGCGTCAGGAGCTGTATATTCATCATTATACCACCAAGGAAGTTGAAATGACAAATATTCAGGGTTTTCTTCTTTGTCAAAACTCCATGTTCCGATAGATGTGAGCGTTTTATATACAGCCCAATCGTTAGTTGGTAAAAGTTTACCTGGGTCAACTTTTACACCACCTGTTTCATCAAATAAGATGATATCGTCTAATTCCCATGATTTAAACCAACCATCTTTAATACAATCGTTGATAAATTCATAAGTATCAACTTGATAAGCAGGAGTAACAGTAGCTTCTGTTAAAACCCATCCTTTATCAGTTAATAATTGAGTAGCTGTTTTAGGTTTACCACAAGAAGTAAGACCGATAGCAAAAATTGCACAAATTGCAATAATTAAAACATTCTTTTTCATTTTTAAATAATTTAAGTTTTACATTTAATATTATACCCGCAAAGTTAGATAAAAAAAATAAATTCAAAACGTTTTTATCATTAATTTTTGTTAAAAATATATTTCTTTGCAGAACAGCAAATTATGGCTTATTTTTAGAATAAAAAACTAAAATTAGTCGTAATTTTCTTTTTTTGTTTTACAACACAAACCTTCAAAAAGTAGCGTTTTGTTTTATTATTTGCAAAAAGGAAGAAGATTTTATAGATGCTTAATAGGTTCAACCTGCTGTTTCTGTACTAAAAAAACACCTATCACTACGGTGAACAATCCAATACATTTTGCTAAAGTAAATTGTTCTTTAAGAAAAATAATAGAAATAATGACTGTAAAAACGGGAATTAAATTGCTAAAAATTACCGCTTTACCAAGACCTAAATGTTGAATGCCATAAATAAAAAATATAAAGGCAATAGAAGAGCAAAAAATGGAGAGAATCATGATATTAGTAATATTGACACTAGTTAATAGTATAATAGGATCAGGAAAACCATTTTTAATATCCAGAATTAGAAAGAGAGGTAAAAACAGTGCAAGAGCAACAATATTTTGATAGGCAGTAAGTACTACAGGGTTATATTCACAAGAGAGTTTACGGATAAAAAAACCATAAGCAACAGCAGCAATGACTGCCAGAAATGCCAACAACATGCCTCTCATCTGTATCATGTCCGAAAGGTCGGGAAGCATCATGATCGCAATACCTGCTACAGAAATGATAATCCCAAAGATATTGAGTTTGGAAAAATACTCTTTATAATAATATCTCGAAAGAAATGCCGTAAAAACGGGAATAGTTGCGATAATAATAGATACTATTGAGGCTGAAGTAAATTTTAAACTGTAGGTTTCAAAAATAAAATAGAGAAATGGCTCAAAAAAACTGAATGCACAAATAATAATGAGGTCTTTTTTCTTGATTTTCATCTCTTTTTTGAAAAAAAGAAGACAAATAGTAATCAAAAATAGAGAGGCAATGATGCTCCTGATCAAAACAAGATCAATAGGATTAAAATCAACTAATAGAGTTTTAGTAAATACAAAAGAGGCACCCCAAAAGAGTGAAGCAAAAAAAAGGGCAAGAAAAGAGGCTGGTTTTGTATGTTGCATCTTTTAGTGATAAAAAAAAAGAAGGATAGAACCTTCTTTTTGTGTGATATTGTAATAAATAACAAATCTATTCTAAATCAGCATCAGCTGCACCGTTTTCTGTGGTTTGTTCTTGTGCATCAGCAGGAACATAAGACTTAAACTCGGCTTTCGTCAAAAATGCACATACTAAACACAAAACTATTATAAAAGAAGCTAAGCCCCAAGTGGCTTTTTCCAAAAAATCGGTCGTTTTTCTAACACCCATAATTTGATTTGAACCGGCGAAATTAGAAGCTAAACCGCCACCTTTTGAATTTTGAATTAATACAAAAAATCCTAATACTAAACATGCGACAAGGATAAGAATAATGATCAGAACTAACATAATTTGAACTTTTATTTGTTGTTTTCTACTCTATTTTTGAGATTATTAATTTGGTCTGCAAAGTAACAACTTTTTTCCGGAAAAATCAAGTCCAATTTTTTATAAATTTTTATCGCCTTTCCATAATAGCCTTGCTGAGCATATATTCTTGCTAATGTTTCACTTACAAGAAAAGAGTCCTCCGTTAAACTTGATTTTCCATAGTTCTGTGTGCCATCATGCCTCTCAGGATCATATTTTATTTTTGGCGTTTCTTTGGAAAATTTTGCAATTAATGAATCAATAACATTAGTATCACCATCCTCTTTTTTCTTTTCGCTTTCTACGTCCACCATGCTGCTTTCTGCTTGTTGCATTTGACTTTCTATTACCTTCACAACCTCAACCACAATAGGATTGATCTTGGGAACTTCTGTCGAAAATTTCTTTTCTATAAACCTTTGTCGATCAATGATGGTAAGTAATAATTTAGGTTTAAGAAGCTCAAATTGAACAGGATTGATGTTCTTAAGGATGCGTAAATAGAGAAAATTTATTGTAGAAGAAGCAGGAAAACGGTCGTATAATTGTTCCAAAGAATTTAACAACTCATTTTGCTCAACGGGATGCTTTTCTAATAGCTGTAAAAAATTTTCTTTATTTATCATTTATTCAAAATGAAGCCTTTCTAAATTTTATGATAAGGCAGTGTGTTTTTATTCTTTTACTACAACGAATTTTTTTACAGACACTGTATTGTCAAGAAGCGCTTTTACAAAATAGGTACCTGAATTAAAATCGGAAATATCGAGGTCGTTTGCTATACTTAAATGAGTTAACTCTTTAATTTTGACACCCAAAATATTGTAAATTTCAATTTTATCGGCTATTTTATGATCAAAAGTGATCATCATATTATTTTTGGCAGGAACAGGATAAACAGTAAAGCTATTGTTTTGCAGCGTAGGTTTTTTGCTGATAGCGGAGGTAGAATAATTAGAACAACTCATGGCATCTGTATTCGTTGGATCAAGCCACGGTTTCAAACGCGCTGAATTTGCAGAGCCATTAGATAACCAGTGATAAGAAAATTTACCGTAAAGGTCGTATGCATTCACGTTGTCACAATCAGAGGATCCTCCGGAAAGCGTCCCTACAATAAGTCCATTGTTGTTGAATATCGGAGACCCCGAAGAACCTCCTTCAGTAACGCCATGACCACTAATGGTTGCAGCCCAGCGTACTCTCCAATGTGCATTGGTTGCACCCCAGTTAAAAGAACCGCTAATAAGAGTTTGAGTGTACGTTGAGATTTTTTTACGAGCACCATCAGGATGATGAATAGAAACCCCGTTAGGACTTCCGTTTGTATTTCTGTCCCAACCATTATACTCTATGCCGGCATCCAAAATAGCAGTAGATGTGGTATTCAATAATAATAAAAAAAAGTCGGAACCGCCGTCAACATTTCCTTCGGCTTTTTTAGTACAGCCCGTAAAACTCTTTGCACCTGTAGCAGCACCACTATTAGAACAACCCGGATATTGATAATGAAATGTAAATACCCATTGATTGAAATCAGAAGCAGTACAACCGTCTCCACAATGATAAGCAGTTAGAAAATAGGGTGTCCCGTCATTTGAAGTGTTGTTGATCATAGACCCTGAGCACAGATAAGTCTCCCCTGATTGTTTCACCGTGATACGAGCGACTCCATTACTCTGTGATTTCCAATTATCTCCTTCAGGACAATTTACATTTACTTCACATGCACCCACTTTGGTATCTTCGTAAATACCTAAATCTCTAAAAATATAGGAAAAACCGGAGATAAGAAAATCCTCAGAACTTTCAACATTCTTAGGGACAACATATTCAACAATAATTTGATCTCCTGCTATAGGTCCTATGGCATATTCTGCGTTGTTGAGGTTGTCTTGCTGGTTAAAAGGTCCAATATAAGATTGATGATCAGCAGAATAAACAAATAAGGTAGCTCCTTTAGATAATCTAAAATGGTCAAAATAGAGTATTGCCCCTTGTGCCCCTTCACTGGTCATTTGAATGCGCCATACCTTTCTTCCGTCTGCAAGAAGATCCCATTGACCACTATTAGAGGGGGTGATAGCAACTGGTAAGACATGTCCAATTTGATATGGCTTCCCATCTTTGCCACTCTCAATGATGTAATTAGATATCTGATCAGTAGTTAGAGGGGTGAGCGTAACTGTTGATAGATCTTTTTGAGATAACTGTTTCCAACTGTCCGGAAAAATAGTCCCGTTAATAGTTTGTTGTGCAGTTAAATTTACTAATAGCCCAATGATGAACGTTAAAAAGAATAATTTTTTTTTCATATTTGATAAAAAGATAAAAATTACAAATTAAATAATATGCTGATAATAAATTGTTTGTAGAAAAAATAGAAAATACCAACACACTCTTTTTGAATTTGCAAATGTAACATTTTTTTTAAAGCGGATGATTGAGCAATGAAAAAATTGCCATTTGATACCCTGATAGTCCAAAACCGGAAATAGATCCTTGACAAGCAGCGGCGATTAACGAGTTTTTTCGAAATTGTTCTCTGCCAAAAAGATTGGAAATGTGAACCTCTATGACTGGAGCTTGAATAGCTTTTATGGCATCAGCAAGAATTATGGAGGTGTGCGTATAGGCTCCCGGATTGAGGATGATGGCGTCAAAGTGTTGATATTGATATAATTGCTCTATAATTTCATCAATTTTATTGGATTGAAAATAAGAGAGTTCACAAGCTGGAAAAGCCGTCTTTAATTCAGTGAAATAACTATTAAAATCAACATGTCCATAGATGTTGACCTCTCTGGATCCTAAGGCATTAAGATTAACACCATTAATGATGGCAATTTTCTTCTTATTCATAAACGATCATATAGACATCTTCATCTGCTTTGTGCATATTGAGTTGTTCACGGGCATATTTTTCTAACAGTTGCGGATCCTGTTTCAATTGATTGAGTTCATAACCGGAATCATCGATGTGGTTTTTCGCTTTACGAATTTTAGTGTTCCATTCCTCGATCTGTTGATTGAGGTTACGGTGTCTTGCAAAATTATTTTCAGAAAATTTACCCATATATAATGCGAATAGTGCTATCGTTATCACAGAAAGAATGATAAAGAATTTTTTGTTTGTTTTCATCGTGGCGCCTCTATATTATCTATTATTTTGTGGTCTCATTTGCGGGAAGAAGAGTACATCTTGTATGGAGGTTGCATTGGTCATGATCATCGAAAGGCGGTCAATACCGATTCCTAAACCTGAAGTTGGCGGCATTCCAAATTCGAGGGCACGTAGGAAATCTTCGTCAAGAACCATCGATTCGGGGTCTCCACGTTTGCCTAATTCTAACTGTTCTTCAAAACGTTTGCGTTGGTCGATAGGGTCATTCAACTCCGAATAGGCATTGCAGATCTCTTTTCCATTACATACTGCCTCAAAACGCTCTGTAAGACCCGGTTTTGAACGATGTTTTTTTGTAAGTGGAGAGGTCTCTATAGGATAATCGTAGATAAAAGTAGGTTGAATTAACTTTGATTCGCAGGCTTCGCCAAAAATCTCATCTATCAATTTTCCTTTTCCCATAGAAGCATCTACTTCTACGCCAATTTTACGGGAAAAATCAGCCATTTCGGTCTCATTCATTTCTGAAATATCCGTACCTGTAAAATGTTGAATGGCTTCATACATCGTATATCTTTTCCAAGGACGTTTAAAATCTATGAGTGCATCGTCAACCTGAATTTGGGTAGTGCCATGTAACGCTAAAGCCACTTTTTCCACCATCTCTTCTACGGTATCCATCATCCAAAAATAGTCTTTATAAGCGACATAGAGTTCCATTTGCGTAAATTCAGGATTGTGAAAACGGTCCATGCCTTCATTTCTGAAATCTTTAGAAAATTCAAAAACACCATCAAAACCTCCTACTATCAATCTTTTTAGATACAACTCATTTGCAATTCTTAAATAAAGAGGCATGTCTAAGGTGTTGTGATGTGTTTTAAAAGGTCTTGCTGCTGCACCACCATAAAGCGGTTGCAAAATAGGCGTTTCCACTTCCAGATAACCCTTCTCATTCAGAAAGTTACGCATCGTATTGACCAATTGAGTACGTTGTACAAAGGTCTCTTTAATTTGCGGATTTACAATTAAATCGAGGTAACGTTGACGGTATCTTTGTTCGGGATCTTGAAAAGCATCATATAGTTCGCCATCTTTCTCTTTCACGATAGGGAGTGGTTTCAAAGACTTTGAAAGTAGTGTAAATTCTTTTACGTGGATGCTTACTTCGCCCATTTGGGTAGTAAAAACGTACCCTTTTACGCCTATAATATCGCCGATATCCAACTTTTTAAAGACGGAATTATACATTGTTTTATCTTCACCTTCGCAGATTTCATCTCTTTTGGTGTAAATTTGGATTTTTCCATAAGCATCCTGCAAAACGTAAAAAGAGACTGCTCCCATGATACGTTGACTCATAATTCTACCCGCAAAACTCACTCGCTGATAGAGGGAATTATCTTTTGGAAAATTCTCTAAAATCTCTTTACTTGTAGCATTAACTTCATATAAATCAGCAGGATAAGGATTTACGCCCAATGCTATAAAATCCTCTAATTTCTTTCTTCTAATTTGTTCTTGTTCACTTAGTTCTATCGTCATAATTATCCATAATTTTGAATGTGCAAAGATACAAAATTAGTAAATACCGTAATATTATAGCTAAGGTTAATTTTTTTTTTCAAAAAAAAAACCGAATCGTATAAAATAAAAAAAAAGTAGTATCTTTACACGCCCAATTTCTGAAAGGTACGAGTTGTTGCAAAATGGGAAAATTTGATATTAATATATTAGCAATAAATAATATAACATTAAAATATTTTATTAACCAAAAATTTAAAAAAGATGAAAAAATTTATCATTTTGCTGTTTGCATTACTATTTGTAGGGTTTGCAAATGCACAATTTCAGTTGGGTGTTCCTGCTGGAATTACTGCGGATGAGAGTGGACAGGCTGTCGTGGTGAAAACAACACCGGTCGTTGGTACTGTTCATGTCTCTACTCCTGTACCACTAAATCGCGCTACAATCTTTTCCGAAGGTTTCGAAACAGCACCTGTTGTAGAGCCATTTGGACTTCCTACGGGCTGGACAAGTATTTCAACTTCCGGTTGTACAGAAAATGAACCCGATGCTCCTTTTGGGACTTGTGCATGGAGCACTGCTCCATGGGAGGGTTTTGATGCACATAGCGGAAGTAGATATGCCAGCATTCTATATACCGAGGCAGGTTTGCCTACACACAATGCTTGGGCTATAAGTCCTGAGTTTACCCTTACTTCAGGTACTACCTATGTTATTAGTTTTTGGGTCCAGACGTCCGCTTTCTATGATGATTATCTTGAAGTAAAGATAGGCAATTCACCTACACCTGCGAGTTTGACTACTTCAATATATAATTCTCAAACCACTCCGCCAACAAGTAATAATTGGATTCAGATTTCATATAGTTTCACTCCGACTACTACAGGAGGTTATTATTTAGGATTCCATGACTTTTCACCTACAGATCAATGGTATATTTTAGTAGATGATATTTTAGTTTCAACCCCTGACCTTGATGCAAGTATTAAAGCAAATATAATTGCTAATACTCCTGTAAACCATGCAAATGTGGGTGTACCTGTAGCTTGGGGGATTGTAAACAGTGGCACACTTCCTTTTGCAACTGCAACTGTTAGTTCAACTGTTACACCAGGTACATTTTCAGTTTATAGTACTGCAATCCAAGGTCCTGCAGTAGGTGCTACTGCAAATTACAGTTGGAATGATTTAGCACCTGTACCCTCTACAGTTGGGACTATTGCTACTGCTACCCATACTGTTACCCTTGAGGGAGATTCAAATCCTTCAAACAACACAGCATCCAATACCTTTGAGGTAACACAAGACATCTTTTCTAAAGATAATGGAGTAGCTAACGGTGGTCTTGGAAGTAGTAGTGGTGCTATTCTGATGGGTTCAGTATACACATTTGCAGTTTCAGACTATGTGAGAGAAATTCAGGTCTATTTTAGTAATACTAGTGCTACAAATATAGAATTTCGTATTTATTCTGTACCGTCGAATGGAACCGGTTGTGTCCAAGTTTATAATTCGGGCACCATTGCTAAACCTACGACTACCGGTTGGTACACTCATACGCTTCCTTATCTTGAATTACCTGCTGGAAGATATTTCTTTGGTATTCAACAATTAGCAACTCCCAACATGGGATTTGGATATAGTGCAGGAACAGAGTATTTATTGTATACAATATCTACCGCAGGAGTGTTGCAATATTACACAACTTTAGGTACTCCAATGCTTCGTGTAAAAGTAGCTAACCCTCCTGCTACTCCTGCCGCACCGACAGCCTTTACCGCCACTCCTGATGCAGGTGGTGCACTCAATTGCACACTTACTTGGACCAATCCTACACTCGGTATTGATGGTTCTACCTTATCTGCACTTACAGGCGTTACAATCAAAAGAGATGGCGTTGAAATCGCAACTTATGCTACAAATCTTACCCCGGGAGCTATTGGTTGTACCTATATCGACAACGGTGTACCTGCTGCAGGTAACTACACTTATACTATCTATGCTACCAATACCGCCGGCGATGGTATAGAAGCTTCGCAAACGGTATATGTAGGTGGTGATCCTTGTACCATTACTTCTTTCCCATGGACAGAAAGTTTTGATGCTGCCGGAACTGTTTTTCCCGGAACTTCTTTCTATATACCAGACGCTTGTTGGGCCTCATATTCCTCAGGTGCCAGTTACGCATGGAAACGTGTTACCATT
>JAITTF010000357.1 GCA_031287215.1 Bacteroidales bacterium | reverse complement strand
AACTGCATGGTATTGGATTCCCCGACAAACCACCTGGATCTCGAATCCATACAGGCTTTCAACAATACCCTGAAAAATTTCAAAGGCAATATACTCCTGTCCAGCCATGACCACGAATTCATCCAAACAGTCTGCAACCGGGTGATCGAATTGACTCCTAACGGTATCATCGATAAAATGATGGATTATGACGATTACATCATTTCGGAAGAAATCAAAGAATTAAGAAAGAAACTTTATTGTATCCGGAAATAAATATGTTTATTTTGAAGTAACTTGCTTGTTTTGAGTTCCATTCAGGCTGGATACAAAGGCAATAAGTATATTCACGGCACAAAAAAAGCAGGAAAAGAAAATTTTAATACAAAAAAAAACAAATTGAATTAAAATCGAGTTTTCATACTTTTTCAAGAAACTGCCGATAAATCATTTTTTGATCGTATTTTTTGAAATTTTTTCCGAAATCAATTCCTTCAAGGCATCAAGAACGGTATTCAGTACACAATCCATCTCCTTTTTTTCATACAAATCAGCAAGGAAATCGTGATTCAGCACCTCCGATATTGTAAGAAATAATTTTACATCGATATCATCCCGTTTATACAAATCATACAAGTTTTGCCTCGTCTTTCCGAGTTTTCTTGCAAGTTCGGCTGTATTGATATGATTCTCTTTTACAAATGTTTGAATTAATTTTCCTATGTGTATTCTTTTATAATTCATAATATACTAATATACAGATATTTATTTTTCTAACATCCATATATTGCAAGAAAGTTTATTGAAAAAGAAAGAAAATATTTGTCGATTTAAAATATCATTATTAAATTTGACAACAGAAATATATAACATATAAAAAGGTTTGAGGCTTGTCCCCTCAATTTATGAGTAAAAGAAAGGTTTTCTATATGTTCATATATAATTATAGATACAAAATCACAAAAAGGCGACAAAGCGGCATCAACATAATCATCCAAAATTCCTGATACAAATTGCAGGCAGGTTTGGCATATCTAATTTGCAAAATACAGATTGGTTGTGTAAAAAAAATGAATAGAAATTTTAATCTACTAAGAAAATGAAATCTTTAAACTTAATCAGTATTAACAAACAAATGTTGAATAAAACGGCTATGAGCAGTATTCTGGGAGGCAAGGGAAACTGTACCTGCATATGTTCTACCGAAAGCAATAGTAGTGCGAGCGGGTGTAAGAAGGCTAACAATACAGGTTGCACTGTCACAACCGAAGAAGAAACAGAAACAGAGGTAAATGAAAACGTAGAATAGAATAAAAATGGAAGATGAAGAAATGTCGTCTTTTTGATACACAGGTACAAAACGGACGACATTTTTTAGTTTTATCAATACAGCAAACGATCGATAATATGCAAACAAATTATACTGTTTTTTCCACAAAGGACAATCACTACTTGTACAGTCCAAATAGAACTTGTATTTTTCTTATTCATCCTTTAATGTTTCACTTATTAAAACTTAACAAAAAAGGAAGATTGCAGACATGGTTAAGATCTATAAAAAATGCATCTTTTATATTTATAGAAGATATTGGAGAAGTTTCAAGAGAGGAAATTTTTTATCAATATAAAAAAATACTATTTTTGAGCAGGAATAATTTTTTTCATAAAGAAGCAACTCAAAATTTGTACCAATTGACAGGAGAAGATGTTAAATATTCTTTGGCAAATACGATTAGTCTCACATTTGAAGTAACCGAAAATTGCAATTTAGATTGCGAGTATTGCATTTTTGGGAAATATTACCTAAATAAAAGGGAAGAATATAAACCTATTAAATTAACTTCAGAAACAGCCATAAAAATATTAAATAGAGTAATACCTTTATGGAATTCATCGCTAAACAGTTCCTTTGACAAAAAATTATCTATCGGATTTTATGGAGGAGAGCCTTTATTAAATGTCTGTTTTATTGAGAAAGTCGTTGAATATTTAAAACAATCGTCTTTAATAGACATGAATTTTATTGAATTTACAATGACTACAAATGGGATTTTATTAGACAAATATATATCTTTTTTAGTAGAAAATAATTTTTTCATTAAAATTAGTTTAGACGGAGGAAAAGAGACAGATAATTCATATCGAAAATTTAAAAACGGACAAAGCGCCTACAAAAATATATACAATAACATTTTACTCATAAAGAATGAGTATCCCGATTATTTTGAAAAGAATGTTGATTTTATATCTGTATTACATGATAGAAATGATCATTTTGAAATCTCCAAATTTTTCCATACACAGTTTAACAAAAGAGCGAATATTTCCGAATTAGCCACAGATTTTTTGAATCCTGATACGGAAATTGAATTTCGAAAAATGTACCGTTCTTCGTCCGATGTTTTCACAGATAGAAACAATACACATAAATCTGTTTCTTTCGATGAAACATTGAAATTCATTCGATTTCATACTGGATATTTTAAAACCACATACACAGATCTTTTAGTAAAACAAAATGCGCCGGGTTATATTCCAGGTGGCACCTGTACCCCTTTCAGTAGAAAAATATTTATCACAAACGATGGTAAAATACTGCCTTGTGAGCGAATTTCACATCAATATGAGTTTGGATATGTAAATGAATATGAAATAAATTTAGACTTTGATATGATAGCAAAAGAATACAACAGATACTTTTCAATTCTCTATAATCAGTGTCGCGAATGTATATACAAACAACAATGTGGAGAATGCATGTTTCAGCTCAATATAGGATCAAACAATTTTAAGTGTAAAAATTTCAGGAAAAAATCGGAAAGAAATATTGAAAAATTTTTGTCTGAAAATATTACCA
>JAITTF010000352.1 GCA_031287215.1 Bacteroidales bacterium | reverse complement strand
CCATGTTTATTTCTTGCATTATCGTAATAATGAAGTGGAATTTGAGCACTAATAAATAGTGCATAAATAATGAATAAGAGGGTTAAAATATATTTTCTAAGCATCATTTTCTATCTATTTTAAATTAGAGAAACGGGTATTTTATCTGTTCCAAAAAAAGGGCATGAGCAGGGACTGAAGTGCCTGCTTTAGAGCGGTTCTTTTGATTAATAATCTCCTGAAATTCTGATATTTCCATTTTTCCTTTTCCTACATCGAGTAGAGTACCTACGATAGCTCTTACCATATTGCGAAGGAATCTATCGGCAGTAATCTCGAAGACCAGCAGATCATTTTCCCACTTCCATTCGGCAACCGAAATGTGGCAGATGAAATTATTGACTTGCGTATTTACTTTAGAAAAACTGGTAAAATCGGTATTATTGAGTAATAATTGTGCTACCGAGTTCATTTTGTCAATATCCAATTTTTCAAAAATTCGCAACGTAAAAAAGGTATTGAAAGGGTTTTTATGAAGGGCAATGTAGTAGCGATAAGTACGGGCAACAGCATCGAAGCGAGCATGAGTATTTTCATCGACCTGAAAAATCCGGTAGATCACAATAGCGGCAGGCAGAAAGGAATTAAGTCGGAGTACAAGATGTTCTAATTGGCTTGTTTTCAGTGTCAAAGTGGTATTGAAATGGGCATAATAATTTTTAGCATTCACCCCTGTATCGGTACGTCCGCAGCCGGTAATGGTAATTTTTTCTTTCAATAATAGCGAAATCGCTTGTTCAATAGTCTCTTGAACAGTAGGATTATTGGGCTGTGTTTGCCAACCATAAAACGGTGCTCCCTGGTAGGCTAAATGAATAAAATATCGCATTCTTACACTCTATCTATTTGTCGTGCAAAAGTAGTAATAAAAATTAAGGTAGATAAAAATAGGGAAAAATATTATGTTTGCGTTGTGAGACAGGCAGGAGCGGAAAGGCTAAAACATGACTCCTACTTTTATTTCCAGAGCAGAGGTGATAAATTTTTCCTTATAAGTATAGTCATTATCGAGTTGATAATAAGTGTATTGTCCTGTTTTAAACAGATAGCCTGCTGAAAAAATAAAATATTTTACTTTAAATCCAAATGAAATATTAAAATAGGCTTCAGGAAAACAAATAGTTTTAGACTCTATTCGTGTTTCAATCCATTCAGAAGTTTTATTCAGTACTACATTCTCGTACTTGGAGAAACATTCTAATCGAGTACCTAAAGAAACGTTAAAAAATGGTTTTATTTGTTTTTTGGCATTAAAAAAAAACTTAAAATTAGCATAAAGAGGTATAGCAAAACAATCATCAAACAGCGTAAATTCAAATCCTGTACCTACTCCCAATAAGTATTTATTTTTAAATGCAATACTATTTGTAAATGTGCCCGCAATGCCAGCAGTAACAGTATTATCTCCAGCCGCCCAATGGGATGACCCCACAAAAGGAGAAAATTCTAAAGATGGAGTATATGAAATTTTATTTAAGGTTGTACTTACTTCATATTGTGCCACACTTGTATATACCAGAAGTATCGTAAACAATAATAATAATAGTTCTCTTTTCATTTTGTTAAGTTAAATCGTCAATAAATCATAGTACTATAAATTAAAACCAATTTTAATTTCCGGTCCACCTGAAATCCCATGATAACCGGATCTTAAGTGAAAACCTCCTGCAAGAGTAAAATGTTTATAGGTAAAACCTCCCTCGATAGTTACATATAGTCCTGCACTCCAAATGTTTGTATCTTTTTGAGAATCAGCTTCCCTGTACCATCCTCCCCATGCATCAGGATGACCATAATAATGTAAAGTACTTTGTACTTTAGCCATTTCAAAACGCGTACCGGCAGCAATATTTACCATCGGTTTTACATTGCTATTTCTACGTTGAAAATGGTGCCTATAGTTTATAAACAAAGGAGCGGCTATAGTACTATTCAAAGTAAATTCAAAACCAACACCTAACCCGACCAAATTAGTACCTTTAAATGACACACTATTGATAAATACTCCTGTGTATGAAATTGATGGAGGAAAGTATAGAAAGCCAATCTCCGCTATGAAACTATATGCTATATTAGTGCCAATAATTTTAGAACTATCTTTTGTTTCAGATGCTTTTTGCGCATTGAGGTTGACATTCAGTATAATAGTGGCTAAAATAAACAGCATAATAATTTTTTTCATTGATAATTGTTTTTTGATGGATAAAATAATTAATCTACTAATTCCCATTGATGCCGGTTTTAGAATCATAATAGAAATAATACATATCGCTGCCCCCCATACCAACAAATATCCAATCTAATCTTAATCTTACTTTTTCTGTAATTGAATTAATTTCAAATTGTTTTACTTCACTAAGCTCATTTTGCAAGGTTATAACTTTTCCAATAGTGTAATGATTTAATAGTTTATCTTCCTCGTTAGATCTGAAATTATAGATAACAGGGTCTTTTTTACAACCAGATAATAACAAAATAGTAACAAGAACCATTGTTGTGTTTTTTACGAATTGCATATTGATAATGTTATAACTATTGAACTGCAAAGATAGGTATAAAATATTAACAAATATCAATCAATTAGTTTTTTTTATATAAATATGATTTTATAAATAAATGTTGTGTTTTTAATCAGTTTGATATATGAATAAAGTGGATAGCGAGTACGGTTTCTCTTTGGCGGTAAAGATTCTCTCTTTGGCGGGTTTCTTTGACATCAAAAACTCAAGAGTGCCTCCCTGTAGAAGCTCTTCGTGGGTAATGTAGGCACGGTGGAGGGGTTGCCCATTAAGTCTGATCTCTTTGATATACCTATACTCGGCACTTGCTTTTTCGGCTTTGATAATTAAGGTTTTGGAGTGTGGAAGGGAGATTTCCATGTAGGGAAAATAGGGTGTCCCAAACAGATACTGATCGGTGCCCGGACAAACCGGATAAAAACCTAACGCAGAGAAAATATACCATGCCGACATCTGTCCGCAATCATCATTCCCGCTTAACGCATCAGGCTTGTTCCCGTAGAAGGTATCCAGCACATAACGTATCTTTTCCTGTCCTTTCCATGGTTGTTTCACATAATTGTAGAGATACAGTATCTGATGGCAGGGCTCGTTGCCATGCCAGTACGCCCCTATGCGTCCTTGTATATCGTGCGCCCCCGGAATATCATCCGGCAGTTCCATTGTGAACATGGAATCGAGACGCTGGGCGAATATCTCATTCCCTCCCATTTCATTGATATATCCTTGTACATCCTGAGGTACATACCATGTATACTGATAAGTGAACCCTTCGGTAATATCTCCCCAACCATGTACCGATCCCGGCCCGGTGTAAGCGACCGCATCGAAAGGTGTACGCCATTCTCCATGGGAGTCGCGCCCCCGCATAAATCCGGATTCCGGATCTATAAGGTTCTGATAAGCAAGCGAACGGTTCAGGAAGTATTTGTAGTCTTCTTCTTTTCCTAATTTCT
>JAITTF010000268.1 GCA_031287215.1 Bacteroidales bacterium | reverse complement strand
TTTTCAGAAGTAAATTAGAGATGTTTTCCATCTCTAAATCCTATTATAACGATTTGGTCAATAAAGGTCAAACTTTTTATCTTGATAAACTCAAAACATATCATCAAATAAAATAAATTTGGTAAACAAGCAAAAAAACAATAGAAATAATGCTAGGGATGCCCTTTGCTCTTTAAACTAGAATATTGCTATACGCCTTAAATAATTTACCTTTCCAATCAAGAATATCAACTGTTTAAACGATTTTACTACCTTAATGAAATCGTTTATAATTTATTTGGAAAGACCTGAAATGGTTAATAAAAATTTTCAAGATGAAAATTTTTGTGAAATAAGCAATTATTTCTAAAATAACTTCGTTTTGATGAATCTATTGATAGGATTGAGGACGCTTATCCTTATGAATTAAGATGAAAAAAATGGAGAAGAAAGGTAAGTAATATGAAACTCGAAAAATTAGCTTTTAATGCTCTGGAAGAAGTTACGGAATCTGAATTAGATGAAATTCTTGGTGCCAAAGGTGGTTCTGGCGCAATTCCAACAATCTCTCATGACTGTCATATGAATACATGGCAATTCTTGTTTACTTGTTGTTCTTAATCCCATTCTCATGTTGAATGGATTAAAAAAGGTACCTCAATATGTTTTAGCTAATTCAAAAATGGAAAATCGGCTGATTGTGTTTTTAACTAACACTGTCAGCCGATTTTTTATTTAAACTTAAATTAAATAATCCAATTAAATTCCTTTAAACTTTGTTTTAAAACACGATACTTTTCTTGACTAATCTCATCTATTGACATCTGATTTTTGAGCATAACTGAATATTTTTTAGCATATTTATCATAATTGATTTCTAAAATATTTTGGATTGGGACAAGTACTGTTCTACTAAGGGCAACAAAACCATATGGATAGAGCTTATTTTCCAATGCCTTTAATGTTTCATTACAAGAAAGTGTACTACCGTCCGATAAATGTATCTTGATTTTCCTTAGTTTTTTTTGAATGAGAACAATTTCTTTAATCTCTATCAGTTGGATACTAGAACCAATTTTAACGCTAATCCGAACATCGTCAATATTGAATGTTTTTTCTTTTTTTATCTTATCTTTTACCTTTATCAGGGTATTTTCAAGACGAATCGGATTGATTGGTTTTGTTAAAAAATCAAGAGGATAGGCTTTATAGCTCTCTAAGGCAAATTCTGGTTGTGAGGTAATAAAGACAACATGAGTATTAGGAAATTTTCTCTGGATAAGTTCTGCGACTTCAATCCCATTTTCGTTTTGTAACACGATGTCTAAAAAAACCAAATCAATCTGTTGAGAATTCAAGGTTTTTTTAGCTGTCAAGAAATTGTTACAAGTTTCTTTAATATCAATATAATTAAAGAAACTCAATAGCTGTGTTAAGGTCTCAATCATATGATTATCATCATCAATAATCAGTGTTTTTATCGTGGGCATACTATCACAATCCTTTCCTAGTAGATACGAGAGTCATTCTTTTTAGGAATCGCTACCAAACAAATGACACTATTTTTATCTGAAATAAAATCAATGGTGCCTTGAATACCATCTAAAATACTTTTGACAATTGGTAAACCAAAGCCATGATCAGCTGCTTTTTTATGTGAAACGCCTACATCAAACATCTCATTCAATACCTCTTCAGTGATTGTACCACTGTTGGCAATGGAAAGTTTAAAATTTTCAGAATTTTCACTAATTTCAACGCTAACCTTTTTTTCTTCTGAAAGCATGGCAGCTTCAAGAGCGTTACTGATTAAATTTCCCAGTATCTTATTGAATGTATAAAAAGGCAGGGGCAGTTTGTCCAAATTGGAATTGAGTATAAAGTCAAACGCAATATTTTTATTTTGTGCCAGTTGCTTGTATTGAAAGATAAGTGCGCTCACTTCAGGAATGGCCACAATGATCGTTTGGTTAATATCGTCATAGTCATCCAGCATTTCTTGGATATACTGTCCCAAACTCTGGTAATCTTGCTGTTTGGCGAGACCATGGATTGTACTTAAATGTGTATTAAAATCATGTTTTTGCATTTTGATTTGGTTGACATAAGAACGCAAGATATCTTGCTGTTCTGCAATTGCTTGATTAAGCCGATGTTCTAGGGTCAGTCGATTGATGAAGAGGTAAAGACAGATAGCAGAAATCATGACAATAACTAACAAACTCAGATTGATTAATAAACTCGAATTTTGTAATTTTACAAGATATTGCGTATATCTCCCCGTCAAAATCAGATTTAAAAGATAAGCAACCCCTAATTCAATACCCAGAAAAGCAAAATTATCTTGGATTGTTTCCCGTATTTGAAGGAGAATTTTGTTTTTTGTGAACAGCCGCCGTAGGAGGAAGATAAGCAAATTGATGATGATGAAATTTGAAAAGAAAGCAAGTTGGTAGAAAAATGGAACTGATAAGTAATTTAACATCAATACAGTCGCTAATTGTAAGATAGAAAATACGATATAAGCCGTTACCCAAAATAATTCAAAATTAAGCAACTGATATCTTTTAAACAGATAGGTCAATAGAGCAAAACCAATAAAAAAGATATAAACATGAACCTGAGCAATTTGAAAATAGGCATAGATACCTAATAAGATTGTAGAGGATAGCGCAAATGATTTAAATTTCTGCCGTTGAATGGGGAGAAAAAACCAGCCAATATTAAATAACGTAAGTCCAACACAAATAATAGGCATGATGCTCCTCCAAATCAATAGCTCTCAATTTTTATTATACTCAAACACGTGAAAAAGTCGTACAAGATTTCGAGCTAGTTTTCACCAAATAGTCAACGGCTAAGCGATAGTCCAGCGACTAAGATTTTTTTCAAAAATCAAGTCTACTGTACATGGCGTGGCACATAATGCGCTAAAG
>JAITTF010000204.1 GCA_031287215.1 Bacteroidales bacterium | reverse complement strand
TTTCTCCTGATGCTTTTTTCTGCTTTGCTAATAAACCATTAATACTTTTTTTTGAAAATCCAAAAAATAAGGATGAAGTGCATAAAAGTGTTTGGAATTTCAATGAATCGCCAATAGTTATTATTGTTGATACAAATACTATTGAAATATTTAACGGCTTTGATATACTTCAAGATACAAAACGATTAAGAAAAATTGGCGGTGAAGACAAATTAGATGATTTTACTTATTTCGAATTGGTAACAGGGAAAGCATGGGAAAAATACAACTGCGATATAGACCATGATAATCGTGTCGATTATAAATTATTGTCAAATATTCAAGACACAAGAAAAATTATTTTGAGTAAGTTTCAAAAACCGGTAACTGACACAGAAAATGTGCAAAACATAAAAATTACTAATGCCTTGTTGGGTAAAATTATTTTTGTTAGGTATTTAATTGATAGAGAAGTGAAATTAAATTTTGATAATAACCATAAAGCATGGACAAATGATGATTTTTGCTCGTTATTAAAATATCAAAATAAAACAGAGCGTTTTTTTAACTATTTGTCTGACCCTAATCAGGGGTTTAATGGCGATTTGTTTCCGCTAACCAAAGCAGAATATGCTCAAATCCCGAAAGAGGC
The DNA here is from genome assembly GCA_031287215.1 of Bacteroidales bacterium. Taxonomy (GTDB): domain Bacteria; phylum Bacteroidota; class Bacteroidia; order Bacteroidales; family WCHB1-69; genus JAGVVH01. Next base: position 4,056 of record JAITTF010000204.1, on the reverse strand, counting down.
TTACGAAGTACTTATACGATTATTAAAAAGCGAAGACATTGCCACCGGCCAGCGTTCTTTGTTTGATTTATATGATTTTTCCATTATACCCATTGAGTTTATTAGCAATATATATGAGTCATTTGTCGGAAAAGAAAATCAAGCAAAAAATGGTGTTTACTATACACCGCTTTTTTTAGTTGATTATATCTTATCGGAAACGGTAAAGAAGCATACTGATAATTCAAGTACTGTTGATTGTAAAGTTCTTGATCCGGCTTGTGGTTCAGGTGTTTTCCTTGTAGAAACATTACGAATACTTATTGAGTGTTATATCAAAGATACTCCCAATTATAGGGAAAATATTGAAAAATTCAAAGAGGATATAAATAAAATTGTTGAAAAAAATATTTTCGGTATTGACTCTGATGAAAGTGCTGTAGAAGTAGCTATATTTTCTGTTTATCTTACTCTATTGGATTATATGTATCCGCCGGAAATAGCCTCTTTTAAATTTCCTAAACTCCTCAATACGAATTTTTTCCATTCGGATTTTTTTAACACGAATGCCGGGTTTAATTCTAAATTAAAAAACGTCGATTTTTCATTTATTATCGGAAATCCGCCTTGGAAACGTGGGAAAAATGAAAGTGAAAAACCGTTATATGTTACGTATATTGAGAATCGAAGAAAAGAAGAAAAGAATCATGGCGGTCCTATAATTGAAATAGGAAATAAGGAAATAGCGCAAGCATTTTTGTTGCGAGTGAGTGACTTCTCTATGAAAGATACAAAATGCGCATTAATTATTACAAGCAAAGTGCTTTATAATTTACAAAGCGCAAATTTCAGACAATATTTCTTGCACAATTTTATAATAAAGCAAGTATTTGAGCTTGCGCCCGTTCGGCGAGAAGTTTTTAATAAATCCATTGTTGCAGCAGTGGCTCCGGCTTGTGTCTTGTTTTTTCAATATGCGAATGGACAAGAAACAAATACAAATATCGTAAAACATATTGCGCTAAAACCAAGCCGCTTTTTTTCGTTGTTTAAGATATTTGTTATACTGCGAAATGATATCCAGAATGTTCAGCAAAATCGTCTCAAAGAGTTTGACTGGCTATGGAAAGTATTGGTATATGGTTCGTATCTTGACTTTAATTTCATTAAAAGGTTAAAAGATGATTTTATAACAATAAATGATTCTTTTGATAAAGATACATTGGTCAAGCAGGGAATAAAGAGAGTTGATGGAAATAATAAGATTAATACAACTAAACTTTTAGGATGGGATTCTTTAGATTTAAGGAAGGAGATTAAGCAATTTCACATTACCTCAAGCCATAGCAAATGGGATCTTGAAGAGGTCGGATATATTTATAGGGAGAATGATGAAATTTGTGAAGATATATTTTCTCCTCCAATGTTATTGATCAAAGAAACTGTAAATACAGAGTTAGAGTCTGTGGCTGCTATCTCTTCAAAAAAAATACTGTTTACCGATAAAGTAACTTCGATTAAATTTAGAGATAAAAGAAGCATTGATGATTATTATTTACTGGCGAGCTTAATGAATTCGACGCTTTTTGCGTATTATGTTCTTAATATATCTTCGACGGCCGGCATTATGATTGAGCAGCAAATAAATGATATTGAGCGATTCGCATTTCCATATACATATTCAGATGAAATTATTCGTGAAGCCAAGAAGTTGGAATCGCTTAAAAAAGAACTTTTTTCTGCTATTATTGACGATAGGCAGGCTTTGGTCGAACAGGCAAAGGAAAATATCAATCAATTTATTAACAAGGCATTCGGCTTGGATAACATTGAACAGACATTGGTCGATTATAGTAGAAATATAATAATTCCAATTTCCATGAAACATAAGGGATATGAAAAAGTTTTTCTTCCTTGCAGTCTTGAAGATCCAATATTAGTAGATTATGTCCGCTTGTTTCTTGATCGTTTCAAATCAAAGTTTGATACTGTTGAAAAAAGATTTGTTGTAGAAATTTGGCATACCGAACAAATTATCGGTATGTTTTTTAAGATTATATCCGAAGCAGAATATAAGCAAGACATTATTTGGATAAACAAACAAAATGACAAGACTGGGATTTTTGCAACGATAATTAAATTGAATACAGACAGAATAACTGATAAACTATTTATACAAAAAGATGTTCGTGGTTTTGAAAAAGAGTATTTTTATATCTTTAAGCCGAATGAAAAACGTCTTTGGCATAAGGCGATTGGATATCTGGATGTAAATGAGTTTTCAGATGCTATACTAAAAGCAGGAGGATCTTACAGTGGATAATCGACCGCTCAATGCTTCTGTTTTTGAATACAGTATCGTCTTTTATAATAAAGACTTTGAAGATATTTTAGCAGGAATAATTGCCGGTTATTATTGTATCATAGCAGCAAAAACCCCGATTCCGCCTAATGATGAAAATACTATCAGGGACGTTCTACTTTCTAACTATTTGAAGAAAACAAAGTTTAAGGAAACTCATCCGCCTTTATCAAACTATCTGTTTGATAAAGAAATATCTGAGAATGATGGCAGAGTAGATATTAGAATAATGCCCATAAAAAGTAATTACATAGACGATGAATCTTATTACAATATTGAATGTAAACGTTTGGATGCAAAAAATCAACTTGGGAAAACGGGCTTAAATGGCGAATATATCTCTAATGGCATCGCCCGTTTTACGTCAAAAAAGTATACTTCATACAAAAATACTGCCGGTCTAATTGGTTTCGTCGTTGAAAAAATGGATATACAAAAAAACATCGAAAAAATAAACAAACTGTTAGCCACCGGGTTTTCTGAATTAAATACAACAACCAAATTAACTCAAAAGCAAATCGTATCAGTGTTTGAATATTCTTATTTCTCAATACACAAAGTCAACGATTCTTCAAATATTATTTATCATCTTATGTTAAATTTTTCTGACAATACTATCGCACCAAAGGGGATATCGTAAGGAGGATCCTACGCTTTTATATCACGGAAGTAATAGCGACATTACCAACCCTCAATTGATAAAGCAGACACGCGGGCTTGACTTCGGCGAAGGCTTTTATTGCACAACGAGCGGAGAACAGGCTGTCCGGTTTTCAAAAATCGTTATGAACCGCAGAAAAAGCGGCGCTGCGACAGTGAGTGTCTATGAATACGATATGGATACCGCAGAAAAGACACTAACTATCCGAAAATTCGCAAATGCCGATGCAGACTGGCTTGACTTCGTCAAAGATAATCGCTTAAAACAATACACGGGAGCGATATATGATATTGTCATCGGTGCGGTTGCAAATGACGATGTTTTACCAACAATTCTGCTGTATATTGATGGCACTCTTGATGTAAACCTAACGCTCGGTGCGCTGAAAACACGAAAACTCGTTGACCAAATATGTCTAAAAACAGAAAAAGCTCTCGCACTTCTAAAATTTATGCGAGTGGAGGCTGCATAATGGTAAATCAAAAAAATATTTCGTCACTCATTGCGATAATAACACCGGGGATACTCACCCTGTTAATGGAAAAGCACGCGGTAAGTCTGGAAGAAGCTTCTCGTATTCTCTATAACTCGGAACTGTACAGCGTCCTGGAACAAGAACACTTGAAACTGTGGCGGCTGAGTTACCCCATTCTCTATGATATGTTGGAAGAGGAACTGGAAACTGGCAAAATCACCTATCCGGAGGAACAGTGATGGCAGAATCGATAAGAAAACCAAAAGGGGAAGTATGGTTTCTCGCGTCCTGCGTGGAATTTTACAAGACGGAAAAAGGTTGGAGCGGCCAAGAAACCTATAATTATTTCCGGGAAACCGGGGCCCTGGACTTTATCATCCGTTGCTGGGATGGCTTGCATATGACCGGACCGGAATATATCATTGATTGTATTGACGATTATATTAGAAATACCGCGAAAGAAAAGCTCGCATGACTTCATACAACATCGTCGCCAGCACAGACAAAAATACCGTAGTAGCCGAATACACCCCGGTATATGATACCCGAGGTGATAGCTACCAGTCAGAGGCGGAACTT
>JAITTF010000061.1 GCA_031287215.1 Bacteroidales bacterium | reverse complement strand
ATAGAGGTCTTTTAAGGTCTTTAATAGAAATCAATCCTTGCCAAATACCCATAACAAATTTTTTAATTTTATTAAAAAATGCTATTTTATTCCACCTATTTCTTGTCATATAAATTACTACAATAGTAATAATAAACAAACCTATAAAAAGATAGAATAGATAATTAGTCAATAATCCGGTTGTTTTTGCTTCAATAAACTGCTTTAAGGTGGTGCCGTCATCGGTAAGGGTCAACTCCATGAGCACAGAGGTATTGAGTAATATGGCAATTACCAACAAAAAAAGCCAAATGATCATATCTAAAGCTCTTTCTGAGACAATAGTACCTAAGGCTTTTTGAAAAGGGACTTTTTCATAACGTTGTAAAAAAGTACACCGAAGTACCTCACCAAGACGCGGAAAAACAATATTAGCTAAATAACAAACCATGACCGCATAAAAAGACATGCTTTTTCTTACGCTGTAATTCATAGACTCCATAAGCAAGATACTTCTTGTACCCCGTAGATAATGTGCAACAATACAACAAATAAATGAAAAACCCAAAAAAGTCCAGCCCCATGCAGTATTAACCCCAGCGATACTCTCTTTAATGTGGATCCAATTCTCCTCAGATAAGCCTCTGACTGAGATCCATACAAAAAAGACACCTAACCCTACAAAAAGTAACACTTGAAGTGTTTTTTTTAACCAATCATATTTTTGGGTGTTTTTTTTTGTGTGTGTCATCTATTCTAACTTGTATTATATAATCCGCAAAAATACATTTTTTTTTTATATCCTAAGATAGAACAAAACGTGTTTTTTAATGAAGTAGTTGAGTGAGTATGTCTAAAGAACTCTCTTTGCAAATGTTGTGATTATGGATGTTAAAATATTGTATTAGTCCTAAAAGCAGCTCTTTTTTCAGCACAGAAAGTGCAGTAATATGTGTTTTTGTATGAAGAACCAATAGATATTGATTTAACAAATGTGAGACATCTTCTTTTAGAAAATAAACAGAGATCTCATTAGGATTAACAAAACGACCATTTTCAAGAGAAAAAATACAATTTGTTTTAGAATAGTTGTTTTCAGGTGAAATGCCCACAAACTTGCTCAAGTTTAGAAGAAAAAAAAGATGAATATCACTATTAATGGTATTTGGGGAATCTAATTCGAGCAGACTCTCAAGCAAGAAATTAAACAATATTTCGTCTTCACCATAATAATAAAGTAATTTATACATGACTTCATTATAAAAAACAGAAAGACAATTTTTTACTACATCAAATGGAATGTTTTGCCACTGATGCAGACGATGTGCTTCTTTGATAAAAAGTAGTTGTTGGTTTTTTCGAAAATTAAAGGTTAAATTAAGAATAGTTAGAGGTGCAAATAGAGGATACGACAACTTGCTTTTTTTTGAGAAGGCATTTTTGATGATAAATGATTGAGTACCGGCAGTTTTAGTATAAATTTTAACAATAAGGCTGTTGTCGGCGTATTTAGTTCTATGAAGGACAATACCATCTGTTTCTGTGAAGTTCATTTTTTATTAATGAATCAATAAAAATTTGCCGGTTTTTTTATTTTTACCGGTTTTGTCGGAAGCCACTACAAAATAGACCCCCGTAGCGGGTCTATTACCATAAAAGTCTTGTCCGTTCCACGTCAAAGTTCCTCCTTTAGCATAACCTTGCCAAACTAAATTGCCGGCGACATCCAGAATCTTACAAAAAGAATTTTCCATCAATCCTGTTACCGTAATATTACCACTATAGGTTTCTCTAACAGGGTTAGGAAATATTTTAAGTTCATTGTAATTTTCTTTTCCTTGTGTGGCATTACCTCCATAAGAAACAATACCGGCACTGGTGCCAAAAAAAACTTCACCGGAAAGCTCATTAATAGAGATACTTGATATTTGATTGGAAAGAAGCGGAGAATTGTCGGTAGTAAAATGTAGTAATTCTTGGGTTCCGTCAGGAGAAACGAGAAAAACGCCGGCTTTAGAAGTACCGATCCATTTTTGATTGCCACCATCTACAGCAATAGCTGTAACTGTTTCAAAGGAAAGCAGATATTGATAATAACCCATTTGTTCTAAGAGAATACATTGAGGATAAACCGTTTGGTTGAATACTGATTGTGGGGAGTATATGACTTTAATGCCTCTGTTGGTTCCAAGCCAAATATATCCGTTTTTATCTTCTACGATACAATTCAGTTCATTCGCTTTTTCTTCTTCAGCACTGGCTCCATTCACAATGATTTCTACATATTTATCATCAGTTTTATTATCTATAGTTCCATTGTCATTTAAAACAAATAGTCTGCAATCACGAGGAAAAACCACCCATTTATTGTTTTGTTGATCCACTAAAACTTGTTTTGCTGTACCTGTTCTGAGATTAAAAACACCAAAATCGAAAGAAACCCAACTTCCATCGTTTTTAATAACTCGTAAATATTTTGAACTAGAGTCAATATTACAGTTGGTGAGCCATAGGTTGTTATTTTTATCATAGCAAAGCCCTGAAACATCCACAAAACGAGTGTTTTCATATCCTTGATGACTCTCTAATGGGCTATTTGTTTCGTTATAAAAATTAGTAATAATACCGTTATTTATTTTATAGAGACCCTCTCCCCATGAAGCTACATACATTTCATCATTGTTTTGAGGATTAATAATGACATTACAGAGTGCTCTTGCTCTTGGATTAATCGTAGTAAAAGCGTCCGATAAACAATTCCATTGACCATCTTTAAACCAACTAAGAATAGGAGGCTCAAAATGCCAAGCCCAACCAAAAAGAGAGCCTTCTACAACTGCCATTATATTATTGCAATGGGTAATACTTTCTGCTCCGGAACCACCGGGACCCGGAAATGAAAAATGAGTTTGAAATCCGTCGGAACTCATTGCAACTTTGAATAAACCGAGATTTGTTGACACCCACACATCCTCTTTATCAAACAATCCTTGTGATATATATAGATCGTTTTCAAAAAAATAATTAATATCAACTGTCTCTAAATCTTCGTTTTTGATAAGAAGAAAATTGTAATCCACAATTAATAATTCATCGTCATTACAGTCTAATGAGACAATACCATAGCTGTTTTTTGAAAGCAAAGAATCATATTGCCATTCATGGTCTTTTAATATCCAGTAAAGATGAGCTTTATCATATTCTTCAGCATCTTTTATTATTGCTATTAATTGGTCTTTAAAGGGTTGTAAAATCGTTACAGGAAAGTCTTCCAAAGCATCTATCAAAGACCATTGTGAAAAATCAACTTTATGGATATCATCAACATCAATAGTAAAGGTGCCTTTGGATGTAGCCATGTAAAAAGATTCTTCAAAGATTTTTAAATCTACTACCGCATAAATAATATTATTGATAGTGGTAAACCACGTTTCAATAAAGTTTTTAGTTTCCAAATCTAAAACAACTACCCCAAAATCGGTGGAGAGATATGCGTTATTATTGTAAAAATAGATATTGTTGATTTTTTTGGAACCGGTAATCTGTTTGTTTTTAATATCCGGAATATTAGTCAATTGGTCATTTTCTATCAAATCAATATTACCATTACTATAGCAAATAACTAAAGTTTTGGTCTCCTTATCAAAAGCAATTTTAAATATCTCTATATCAGATAATCCATCAACTTTTGACCAAAAAGAGGTCTCTCCGGATGATTTGTTTACATACATTAAACTTGCATTCTTGGCAGCATAAACATAGTCGTCTGCTACCGCTACAGATACAAAATCATCGTAAGGAAGATATGTTTTAAAATGTCCGGGTAATACCTGAGCCTGTATTGACTTTAGCAAAACACTCAGAATAAAGACAATATATTTTTTTTTCATTGGCACTTTTTTTCATTATTTAAACGTTCAAAGATAATAATTATTTTGTAACTTTCCCCTATAAATTCTTTCAAAGATCCCAAAGTTTCATTGTTCCGCCTAATGAAAGCGATTTTCCCCTGCGAGTTTGGCTTGTCCGATTAATCGGACAGGCATTAACTCATGTTTGTGTGCTTATGCCCATTTGGGCAAGAAACAT
>JAITTF010000055.1 GCA_031287215.1 Bacteroidales bacterium | reverse complement strand
AACCTCTGGTGTACCTGTTGTGGCGCCAGCCGCACCGCAGGGTAGCCAAGTTTGGATGAGATAAGTGCTGAAAGCATCTAAGTACGAAACTCACCTCAAGATGAGGCTTCATTTAAGGGTCGTTAAAGACGATGACGTTGATAGGTTGCAGATGTAAAGTCAGTAATGGCAAAGTCAAGCAATACTAATAACCCGAATACTTGCTCAAAACAGTTTTTTTAAATACTTTAATCTTAAAAATACAAGCTTAATCCTCCACCCTTTGTCTATATCTTATCGGGATTGTATATCCCGGAGAGACATTGCGGTGATTATAGCAACGGGGCACACCTCTTCCCATTCCGAACAGAGAAGTTAAGCCCGTATGCGCCGATGGTACTGCAGTAAAATGTGGAAGAGTAGGTCGTCGCCCAATCTTAACTGTTCATTGTTCCTTTCAATGAACAGTTTTTTTTTGCATTTTTTTTTTATTAATAAAAAAAACAAAAGTATAGCTATTAACCTATTATGGATTTACTGCTGATTATAAGATGTAAATCAACTTTTTATCTCTTGAAGATAATCAGTAAATTTATGTTAGTGGATATAAATCGGTGCATCAGTTTTGGAGATTGACCTGCATAAATTGGTGCTCCAAGAATAATGCCGTCGAAAATAGAAATATCCGGATTTGTATTTTCTTTTAGATTGAATAGGGTAATTTGACTTTCCTTGAACTGTCTGCCAATTTTTTTGCTATTTTCATATTAAGTTTATTTATTATTGCAAAGATTAATGTTCAAAAATTTCCAATATCTCTACCCACTACTAAAACACAAGTACAGTCCCTTTGACGTCTGCATAGTTGAATGTAAGCGCTTCTTTGATCAATTCCTTGCGTTTTTTGCCTTCAATTTTGATGCGTTTTTCGTTTTCAATGGCAAAACCGTTAGGAGTAACTTCTAAAAGTATGCCTTTGATTTTCTCGCCTGTTTTTGTGAGCACTTCTACCTCATTGCCTATATTTTTATAGTATTGACGCTCAATGGCAAATGGTTTTGAGATGCCATAACTGCCGACTTCGAGGTCAAAATCTTCTTGTTCTCTGTCTAACATTGCCTCAATATGGCGACTGAGAGCTACACAAAAGTCCAAATTGACGTGCGTATCTGAATCAATAAGCACCACTATTGAGTTTTGTTGCGTTATTTCTATGTCAATCAAAAAGCAATCGGTATCAACTAATTTTTCTGCAACTAATTTACTTACAAGTTCTTTTGAAATCATTACCGCTATATCTTTAAATTACTTGGGGACTATACTCTCCTTCATTTGTATTTAAACTGCCTATGATTATGCTTGGGTAGCAAAAGGATCATTGAATACGCGAGTCGCAAGCTCTGCATCTAAATTAAACAGGAGTGCTGTATTATCGCCGATCATCTTGATTTTATTTAATAGTTCATCAGCAGTAGCTTCTTCTTCAATTTGCTCATTTACATACCATAATATAAAGTTATAGGTAGCGTGGTCTTTTTCTGACATAGCGATAGTAGCAATATTATCTAACAGACTTGTAACATGCTGTTCGTGAGCAAGTACTTGTTCGAAAACGGCTTTAATGCTGTCGAAAGTTATTGGAGGAAGTTTAATCTCGGCAAAAGAGGGCATTTCGCCTCTTTCGAGGAGGTGTTGATAGATATGTGTACCGTGAGCCATCTCTTCTTGCGACTGCACAAACAGCCAGTTGGCAATGCCCTTAAAACCTGCTCTGTCGGCATAAGCAGACATTGTCAAATAAAGATAAGCAGAGTAATATTCTGCATTTATTTGTTCACTTAAAACTTTAGAAACCGAAACTTTAATCATAACTATATCTTTTAAATTTTTATTTTAATGACCCCTTTTAATTACTTATTGTAAATACGTTTGCAAATATACAAATTATTTTTGAAATCTACAAATTTGCACCAGGGTAAACGCATATAAAATTAACTTTTTTTTACAAACAACCATTTTTTGCTAACTAATAGTATAATATTCTGTCTAATAGTTCCCTCCAATAACTACCACCATCAAGATTTTTTAGCCGCTCGTCGTCCATTGTAAAGCCCTTTTTGATATACTCAGTAAGACGAGTTGTTGCCCAAATCCTAAATCGAGTAGCAACTTTAGAATTAATGCGATAACCGAGAAAAACAATCATATCAAGGTTGTAATATTCAATTTCTCTTTCTACCTGTCTTTTACCTTCTGTTTGAACTGTAAAGAAATTCTTTACAGTTGCTGCTTGATCTAACTCACCGTCTTGCAGAATATTTTTAATATGTTGTCCAACATTTTGTTTGGTAGTATCATAAAACTCAGCCAACTGATTTTGTGTTAGCAAACAGTTTTTCCCTCAAAGCGTACACCAACCTTTGCAATATTTTTAAAGGTTTCATAAATTAAAAATACCGGACTATTTTCAATCTTTTTTTTTTGAGAGTTTGTTTTTGCCATGCTGCGAATTAAGTTAGAAAATTAGTGCTTTGATTTTTATTATCGTATATAATTGGTTCTTTCTCTAATTTCTTCTTTTTCGGGGATGTTGATTCCTGCTTTTTTGCCTGCTTCGATAGATTTGAGCAGCCAAGCCATATTGTGCCCTAAGGTGCGCATGATCTGCAGACCTTCTTTATCTTGCATCACCTCTTCGGGGGTATTGCCATGTACCATATTCCAATATTGGGAGGAGACTACCGGCATATTGTTGATGGTAAAATATTGATTTAATTGCTCTAAGGTAGCGGTAGTGCCTGCCCTACGCGCCGATACTACGGCAGCTCCGGGTTTATAAGCTAAATTTGCCGAGGCACTCCTGAATAGACGGTTTAGAAACGACACCATAGCCCCATTGATGCCGGAATAATAGACCGGAGAGCCAAATATAAAAGCATCGACATTTTTGGCTTTTTCAGCTACTTGATTGACAATGTCATCGAACACACATTTGCCCGTTTTGAAGCAGAAATCACAGGCAGTACAAGAGGCAATTTCGGTCTTAGCCACCCAAATAATTTCTGTTTCTATGCCCTCTTCATTGAGAGACTTAGCCACTTCCGACAAGGCAGTATAGGTACAGCCCTTTTCATGAGGACTGCCATTGAGTAGTAATACTTTCATTTTTGATTCGGTTTTTAGGTTTTGTGCTATACACGGCATGGTTGTCGATAATAGTACTAATATTATAAAAGTTGTAAAAATTTTTTTCATGATTTTTTTGAGTTTAAATAATTAAAAATGAGGTTATAATAGGGAATTTGATTGTAATAATTTTTCTTTTAATGGTATCAGTTCCTTGTTAATTGTTTGTCCCTTTGTAAAGGTTAATATATTTTCGATTGCATCGAGGATGTGGGTGATTCGTTCTCTATCTTGTTTTGGGGTTCCTCATAGATCAAAATTTTATCATTTTTAGCAGTTTTTTTGCGCAAAAGGGTTCGACATACCTTCTTCAACTAAATCATTTTTTTTACCGTAATTTGTTTTAAATTGTAAACAATTCTTCCATATCTAAAAAGTGTCATTTTCTCATCAGGACTGAATTGAACAAGTATATCGATATCACTCTGACTATCTTCTTCGTTTCTGGCACAAGACTCAAAAAGCCAACCTCTATCAATAGAAAATTTGCCTAATACAGAGATGATTTTGTCTATTATTGTAGGGCTCATAATTTACATCATTTTAATTTTGCAAATTTACAATTTTTTTTAATACATACTAAAAGAATTTATTTTTTTTTTTT
>JAITTF010000054.1 GCA_031287215.1 Bacteroidales bacterium | reverse complement strand
AGTGCCTGCACTCCCATCGAGATATTAGCCCCACCATGTGGCGAATCGTAAGAGATGTATAAACGACAATTGTGTTTGCCGTAATTAGTCGCTGCATCATGAGGATGTGATTCCATGTAAGCAAGAGCGTAACGGGTGATTTGTCCGCCCATGCTGGGACCAATGACTACAATCTGCTCGTCACTGCCATTTTCTGCTAATTTATAATTGATCCAATTGATCAAATAGATACACATCATAGCATTCTTCTCTATATAACCTCCGCCTTCACGTGGATCTAAAATTACCAAGTCGTAACCGTAATCTTCCAACAATTGACGTCCTATATTGAGAGAATCTGTTTCGACTTCAGAATTTGGATCAGGATAATCAAACATTTTCCAAAGCGATTTTTCTCCACTATCGTTTGATTCCCAATGTCGTACATTACCCGGATCAAAACCATCCACAAGCAGGATAGGTTTGCGGAGTGTTCTGGTAGAATCGGCATAATAGATCCATACATTACCGGTATAATATTCTTGATCATTGGGATCCTCTATTTCAGGGCAACCAATCACTGCCGTGAAGGGCGGAAGCGCATTTGCGGCATTACCCCCCTCATATTTATCTATTTGGTTTTCGGGCCAGCCACTCACTTGCCGGTTTGTTCCGCCGGCTTTGTCTGCCTGTATTTCGTTTTTGTCTATTACATTTATTTGCGAGTATGAAGTAATGGTATCTCCATTGGCAAGAATAGCGTTTATGGTGAGAACATAAATGCCGGAGATCTCATAATTAACAGTAATAGTGGTATTTAATCCTACAGTTTGCATTCCATTGCTCTCCCCAAAATCTATCAAAAGTTGTGTAATGGGATTGAGGGTATTATCAAACCGCAATAAATCTCTGAAACGAAAAGCTACTGAAGTTGTATCTATTATCGTTCTAAATGGCGTAGCCAGAAATGAGGTGTATTCCGTGTAAAGTGAAGGGGTAAAAGAGGTGTTTTCTTGTATTACACTATCCGCATCAAAATAGAGTTTTTGCCAAATAAGGCTATCAATAATCAGGTTGTAGCGATAGTGTAACAGTCCCACATCCACAACATTTCCTGTGGGTGTAATGATGTTTTGCAAACTGTCTGAAGTAAAAGGCAAGCGTGCTGCAGGTACAAATGCCGCTTCATATAGCTCTGAATAGGCTTGCACAAAGATGTCGGCATTGGCGGTATCAGGTTGTGTAAATTTGGCTAACCCAGAGAATGGCAACACTCTATTATAGAGTATTCCCGTTGTAGCATCAACTCTGCTGACGTGCATCAATAGACTGTCAAACATTTGGGTAAAACTCTGCATCTGCGCGTGCAATACGTTTACCGAGAACAATACAGTGATCAGTAAAAAGATTAATTGTTTTTTCATTTGATTGTTGTTTTATTGATAAAGGAATGAATTAAAATTATTGATTGATTGTAAAATAAAATAGCGGACTTAAATATCCGCCTCTGAGGTCTTAAGCTACCTGATACCAAAATAAATAAGCCCGCATTTCTGCGAGCGTTATTACTTATTCTTAGTATGCTTGAAATTGCTTAAGTTTCAGAAGCAAGAATATAGCAAAACGCTATGTTTCATTTGTACTAATTGTTCTATTTACGTCATAAATTTATTTATAGTTTAATTGTCATTTGTTTTTAGTTTGCCAATTTCCATTGATGATTATTTTTATCTTGAAATTCTATTAATCCTTGGTAAATATCATAATACATTACTATCACATCGTAAAATAAATATATTGATGAAAAATCAGATCTTTGAATTTCTATTACATTATTGTAGATAATACTATTCACTGTCCGTGATGATTGATTTTGCCCCATATTCCAACTTTGGTCTGCAAAACTTCCTACTAAACGTGATTTATACTTTTTATGAATATTATTTCGTGCTTTTTCTAAGTCTATCGGATATTTTCTTATAGCAATTCCAAACTTTTTTTGGGAAGAAATATCCAAAAGATGTATTCCTTTTGATTCATAAAAAAAATAATACATATCAGCGCCTCCCATTCCAACATTTTCCCAATCTTGCCAAATATTTTGTGCATAATCTGTAACTTCAAATTTTCTTTCTTCCCCTACTTCATTCCTAAAGGTAAGGATTTTGCCAACTGTGTAATGTGGCAAAAGTTTTGCCTCATCCTCTTTTTCAAATCTGTAGGTAACGGGGTCCTTGTCGCAAGCGGCAAAAAGTAACAGCGTTGCGAGGATTAGCGTAATATTTTTAATTTTTCTCATAATAAAAATGATTTATGAAATAAAGTGCAAAATTATATAAAAAAATGATACAAGACGTTATTTTTCTAAAAAAAAAGTTAACATTATTGCATTTGTCTGTTTTACAGGATGTTATTGTTTTATAAATTGTATTACACAGAGGAGATACAGAGAGATACAGAGGAAAATGATGATTTATTTTAAAAAAATCTTATCACTAAATAGTAACATAATCGCGAGCTTAAGCCTCATAATTAACAGTAATGGTGGTATTTAATCCTACTGTTTGCAGTCCATTGCCTGCACCAAAATCTACCAACAGTTGTGTAATGGGATTATTAGTGTTATCAAACCACAATAGGTCGTTAAATCGAAAAGCAATAGCTGTAGTATCCACCACCATTCTTAATGGAGAGGCAATAAAAGAGGTAAGCTCTACGTAGAGCGAAGTGGTACAAGCACTGTTTTCGCGCACGATGCTGTCGGCATCAAAATAGAGTTTTTGCATCATCAACGTGTCATTGATTTTATTGTAATGATAATGCAATATCCCAACATCAACTTTGTTTCCTGTTGTAATTATCAACTTTCCCAGACTATCAACTGGAAAAGGCAGTCGTACCTGATGTTGAAAAGCGGCGTTGTAGAGTTCATTGTATGCCAACAAAAAGCGGTCGGCATTAGCCGTGTCTTTTTGAGAAGCCCACTGTGAGAAGCGAGGCACTCCAGCAAATGGTATAACTCTGTCATAAAGTATGCCCGTGGTAGCATCTGCTCTACTTACGTGCATCATGACACTGTCAAAAGTTTGCGTAAAATTTTGAAATTGTGCTTGTAAGGCATTAGCTGAAATTAACATCAGTAAAGAAAATAAAATTTTTTTCATATTAATTTGTTTTTAGTGAATATTTATTTATTACATTAAATTTTTAAAATAAAAAAAAGCGTGATACTTAAATATATCCGCTTGCATAGGTATTTAGCGAAACCTGACACTTTGATAACCTAAGTTCACGCTCTCACATGAACATTAAAATATCTTAAAGTGTCTGTCTATAAAATCGCTAAATTTTTTGCAAGACGAAGATGCTTAATGTTTTGTCTATTTTATTGTTTTATTATTCATTTTACTTTATTGGTAATTAATTTATTTTGTTTATATTAAAATTCTTAGTCTATTAATTGTTTCTTTCTTCCACGTAAATAGTATCAAGTTTAATAATTTGAGGATTTAACGAAGTTGCGTTTTTAGATATATGTTCAACTATCTCAACATTAATATTAGTAGAAATTAATTTCCATAAAGTTGGCGATTCCCTTAAAATTGGCGAAATTCCATATCTATTCATTTTATAACCAGCAACAGATTTGACAAATCTACAACTGTAAAAACCTTTACTATCTGTTTGTGTTATTTCGTCCTCTGCTCTAACACCTGACCATCCCCCATTGTCGAGTTCTAATCCTGCTCCAATTTCAACCTTTTCATTAGCAAACGGAACAAGCGTTCCATCCTTATATCTATAAAAAGCGTAACCTTCCCCAGTAACATTTTTATAATAGGTAATTTTTCTACCTAATTCATCTTTTTCGCAAGCGGCAAAAAATAAAGTTGCGGCAAAAAATAACAATAAAATTTTAATTCGTTTCATGGTATAAATTTTAAAAAAAATTAATGTACGAAATACGGGGACAAAGGTACTATAAAAAATAATACAAACTGCAAAAAGTTAAAAATTAAAAATTAAAAATTAAAATTATTTTATATAGCATTCATTATTTGATTGTTAGTGTTTGTGCTCTAAATTCTATCAAAGAACCGGAGTAAAATGTTCATTGTATGCCAGCAAAAAGCGGTCGGCATTAGCCGTGTCTTTTTGAGAAGCCCACTGTGAGAAGCGAGGTACTCCAGCAAATGGTATAACTCTGTCATAAAGTATGCCCGTAGTAGCATCTGCTCTACTTACGTGCATCATGACACTGTCAAAAGTTTGCGTAAAATTTTGAAATTGTGCTTGTAATGCACTGCCAGACAATAAAGCCAGTAAAAAGAATAATTTTTTGTTCATAATGATCGTTTTTTGTTAGAAAAAAATTGAATGTATTTTTTTATTGTTTTTTATGTAGCAGAAAGGTATTTAATCTACAATAAAGAATTGTGAGCTAATTAAAGGTTTATTCAGGTTCTCGACTACCTACCTTATCTTTAATTAACGCTCACGATTACTCGAAAGCGTTAACTTAAAATTTGACAGGTTTCAAATTGTCGAGATTCAATAAACCAAATCGTCCCACAAACTGAACGCCCGACAATGTCTGTCGCTCTTCTGTTCCAAAACTATGCTGTCAAATACCTCTCTCGGTATTATTTTTAACACCTGATTGAAAATCGGCTGTCCGACTAATTTTTTTTCGCTATCTTTGCCCATCGTTGAATATTGTTTGTTTGCACAACAAATTTACAACGTTGGGGCGAATCCGCAAGGTGGTAGCCCCTTTTTTTCTATTTTTTTAGTCGGTCAGTAGTGATTTTTTTTAGTTGTTGACCAACTTCCATTGATGCTTGCTTGTGTCGTGAAATTCTATTAACCCTTGAAAAATATCATAGTAAATCACTTCGGCAACACCGGAGAAGTATCCTCGCGAAAACGTTGCTCCCTGTAATTCAAGCACCCCGGTATAGTTGACACCGTTAACATTCCGAGTCAATAATGTTTTTTTAAAATCTAAAGAAACATCATCCATCGTGCCCAGTAAATGAGACCTAAACTTGTGAAAGTTTTGAAGTTTCGCTTTTTCTACATCAATAGGATATTGTTTGAAATAAAAAAAACACTCTTTTTGAGAAATACTTTCTGAAAGAACGATATATTTGGTTTCGTAAGAAAAATAGTAAGAATAATAGGTGCCATGCCAAACTTCTGCTCGAATTTCCTGTTCGGATTTAGTAACTTTCAACTGTCTCTCTTCTCCCAGCTCATTTTTAAAGGTCAGAATTTTTCCTACGGTATAGAGTGGGAGTAGTTTATCTGCCTCTTTCTCTCTAAAGTAGTAGGTTACATTTTCTTTGTCGCAAGCGGCAAAAAGTAAAACTGCGGCAAAAAACAATAAAATTTTAATTCGTTTCATGGTATAAATTTTTAAAAAATTAATGTACAAAATATAACGGACAAAGGTACTGTAAAAAATTAATACAAAAACATCTTTTTAGCAAAAAATACCCGTTGTTTTATAAACAATTGATAATGAGATGAAAAATTACATTCCTTTTCTACAATTAGACATAACAAATAAGATGCCATAATAAAAGCAAAACACTTTTAGTATATTGATCGTATTTCTACGCTATTATGTCATATTTATCATAGTTTGTTTATAATTACTAAATTAATGTACTTTATTTACTTCTTTTTTATTTTTTTGAATTAAAATTATAATGGTACCCACAGGTAATAATTCCATGAACACCATACCCAATTTCAACCGATATGCAATGTCTTTTTCCATACTTAAAGCCAAAAGGAGTAATTTGAAAAGCAGGTGCAAAACCGAATAGTTGGTCTATGCTTCCTACATGAAATCCAATGGAAATAAAACCATAAAGGGTAATCTTGTCGATATGGCAATAAGATAATTTGTAGTTTATTTGAGGAGCGATCCAATAAAAAAAAGCTCT
>JAITTF010000040.1 GCA_031287215.1 Bacteroidales bacterium | reverse complement strand
TTTCAGATTGTACTGGAGACAACTCCTTTTTATGCCGAGTCTGGTGGACAAGTTGGGGATACCGGCATTTTAAAATCTAATACTGAAACTATTATAATTAGAAATGCGATAAAAGAAAACAATCTTATTTTACATGTTGCCGATAAAATGCCGCAAAATGTATCCGCTCATTTCACTGCTCTTGTGGATGAAAAATTGAGACAACAGACCCAAAACAACCATTCGGCAACTCATTTACTACAATTAGCCCTCAGAACCGTTGTAGGCAGTCACGTAGAACAAAAAGGGTCGTTGGTAACTCCCGAACGTTTGAGGTTCGACTTTTCACATTTTTCTAAAGTAACAGAAGAACAATTATTAGCCGTAGAAAAGTTAGTCAATGAGATGGTTAGAGCAAATGTACCGCTCGAAAGGTTAGAAAATATGCCTATTGAAGAGGCTAAATCTATGGGTGCCATGGCACTCTTTGGCGAGAAATATGGCGATAAAGTGCGTGTCATTCGTTTTGGCAATTCTATTGAACTCTGTGGTGGCACTCATACTTCCGCTACCGGCAATATAGGATTGGTAAAAATCATCTCTGAAGGGGCAATTGCTGCCGGCATAAGACGTATAGAAGCCGTTACGGGTGCTGCTGCCGAAGATTATCTCTATCGTTACATTCATCTTGCCAACCACATGCAACAGCTGCTCAACTCCTCTGATATCATCGTTGCAGCTGAAAAATTATTGAATGAAAACTCGCAGCTAAAAAAAGAGATAGAAAACTATCTACAAGAAAAAGTGGTCGATTTTGTCAATAAAATGAGAGATAGAATCACTACTATCAATGATATTCAGTTAATTACGCTTGTTGATAATTATTCGCCTGACATGCTCAGAGAAGCAGCCCAGCAATTGCGTTCAAAAAAAAATGTAGCCGTAGTGTTTGGTTCTACTTATAGAGAGAAAGCAAACATCACCGTAGCATTTTCTGATGATTTGGTTGAGCGATATTGCAATGCAGTGCAAATGGTCAAAGAAATTGGCTCTTTGATTCAAGGTGGTGGCGGTGGACAAGCCGGGTATGCCTCTGCAGGAGGAAAAAATTATCAAAATGTAAAACAAGCAGTGGACACAATTATCGCTAAAATTGCTGCTTTAGAAGCAACTAATAACGAATAAATGATGTTTCTAAACCTAAAAGGCAATTTACGCTCCTTAGAGCAGCCCGTCATCATGGGCATTGCCAATTTTACCGAAGATTCTTTTTTTGACGGTGGTCAATACAATACTATTGACGAGCTACTCAAGAGAGTAGAAACACTCCTTGAAGAAGGTGCCGACATTGTGGATTTGGGTGCCGTATCCACCCGACCGGGAGCTAAAGATTTGGATGAAAAAGAAGAATTTAACTGCATTAAATTGGCAACAAAGGCTATCATCAAAAATTTTCCTGACGTGTTGCTCTCTATTGACACCTGGCGTGCCTCAGTAGCTGAAATGTCAATTCATGAAGGCGCTGCTATGATTAATGATATTTCAGGAGGTACTTTTGACAAAAATATGATACCGACCATTAGTAAATTGAAAGTGCCCTACTGCCTGATGCACACTACTACTAAACCGGAAACCATGCAGCAAAATACAGCCTATCAAAATATAATGCAAAGTATGCTTTTTTTTCTCGGTCAACAACTCCATCAGTTAAAAACACGTGGAGTGAATGATATTATTATTGACCCCGGTTTTGGTTTTGGAAAGACATTGGATCAGAATTATTACTTACTCAACAATTTAGAAGCATTTTTTACCTTTAATCTTCCTGTATTAGTAGGTATTTCAAGGAAATCTATGATTTACAACCTTCTAAAAACCACCCCCCAAGAAGCATTAAACGGCACAACGATTTTAAACACCATTGCAGTCCTCAAAGGGGCACATATCTTACGAGTACATGATGTAAAAGAGGCTAAAGAGGTTGTAAAAATGGTACGTAAAATGGCTAATTAATTTGTCCTGAAACTCTTTGATTTTACAAGTTTCATTTCCAAGCAATTAATCATTAGTATAGAAAATTATTATGTGGATAAATCTGAATATGCAACTGTTTGATACGATCGTAAAGCAATTGTTTTAGTTCGTCAATATTTTTTCTATTTGTTGCTGAGATAAAAATAGTATCATTCTCGTTTTTAGCTAAATAATTTTTCATTAATTCATCCAAAGTAATATTACATTTCTGTTTGGGTGTCAGATCATCTTCTTCTTTTTCAATCCATTGATACTTATCTATTTTATTAAAAACTATAATAGTAGGTTTATCTCCTGCATGAATTTCATGGAGGGTTTGTTTGACTACTTCTATCTGTTCTTCAGCTTCCGGATGACTGATGTCCACAACATGAATCAATAAATCAGTTTCTCTAATTTCATCAAGGGTAGATTTAAAAGATTCGATCAGGGTAGTAGGTAATTTTCTGATAAAACCAACTGTATCAGAGAGTAAAAAAGGCAAATTTTCAATAACTACTTTTCTGACCGTAGTATCCAAAGTAGCAAACAGTTTATCTTCTGCAAATACCTCTGATTTGCTAAGCAAGTTCATCATAGTTGACTTGCCCACATTAGTATAACCCACTAAGGCAACACGAACAAACTGATCACGATGATTTCTCTGCGTGTGTTTTTGCCGGTCAATCTCTTTAAGTTTTTCTTTCAACAAAGAGATGCGGTCTCTAATGATACGTCTATCGGTTTCGATCTCTTTTTCACCTGGTCCACGCATACCAATACCACCTCGTTGTTTTTCCAAGTGTGTCCACATTCTGGTTAATCTTGGCAAAAGGTATTGATATTGAGCTAATTCTACTTGTACCTTAGCATGAGCAGTTTGAGCTCTTTTGGAAAAAATATCCAAAATAAGATGGGTTCGGTCAAGAACTTTACACTGGAGTACCTCTTCAATATTTCGTAATTGCGAAGGCGAAAGTTCATCATCAAAAACCGCCAAATTTATCTTATTTTCTTCTACATAATTCGCTACTTCTATTAATTTTCCGGAACCGAGATAGGTTCTGGAGTCGGGATAAGGAAGCTGTTGGATGAATCTCCTTATAGGAATGCCTCCCGCCGTATCCACCAAAAATGCAAGTTCATCTAAATATTCATTTACTTTGGATAAAGGAAGTAATGGCGTAGCTACACCAATTAATACTGCATTCTCTTAACTGATGTCTTGTAATAATTCTGTCATAATGTTAAAGCGGCAATAGATAAAATTGCTATTCAATAATGAAGTGCAAAGTTACAACTTTTTTTGTATTTTTCCTCTATATTTTTTGAGGGAAAATTTATGTGTCTGTGTATAATTGAAAAAATTTATGTATATTTGCAAAAAAATATACAAACCAATAAATAGTTGACTGTGAATATAATTGGAATTAGAGACGAAGATAAATATACCGCAGAACGCCGAGTTGCCATTACTCCAGAAAATGCGAAAAAATTAATTGATGGGAAAAATTGTCTGATTTATTTCACACCCTCCTCAAAAAGGGTGTTTGATAATACGACCTATCAGAATGCCGGATGCTTGCCCTCTGAAACATTAACTGAAGCTAACATAATCATCGGTGTAAAAGAGATTCCCATCTCTTTTTTTGAGAAAAATAAAACTTATATCTTCTTTTCTCATACCATCAAAGGACAATCCTACAATATGGATATGCTTAAAACTATGATGAAATTGAATTGTTCTTTAATAGATTACGAAAAAATTGTTGATGACCAAAATCGAAGATTGATCTTTTTTGGCAGATTTGCAGGATTAGCAGGAGCAATTAATTCTTTATGGTCTTTAAGACTTAAATTTGAAGAAGAAGGAGTAAAAACCTCTCTCTCTTTCATCAAACAAACTTGTACCTATAATTCTTTAGACGAAGCAAAAAAAATGGTTGTAAAGGTCGGAAACCAAATCAAACAAGAAGGATTTCCTGCAAAATTAGGACCACTCATTATTGGTATTACAGGATATGGTAATGTTTCTAAAGGAGCACAAGAAATATACGATTTACTTCCCATAAAAGAAATATCACCTTCAGAACTACTCTCCTACCCTATCGACAGCTTCGATTTAAAAACCGTTTATAAAGTTGTTTTTAAAGAAGAAGACCTTTATAAAAGAAAAGATAATAGTCCGTTTAGTCTTGAACATTTTTATCAAAATGGTAATCTCTACGAATCTCAATTTGAGAAGTACATCAATAACCTTACATTACTGACCAACTGTATGTATTGGAATGACAACTATGATAAAATAGTAACAAAAAAATTTCTCAAAGAAAATTGGAAAAAAAATAATTTTAGATTAAAAGTGATTGGAGATATCACATGCGACCCCAATGGATCCATTGAAGCTACCCATATAGGAACTAATATTGAAGATCCTATATTTGTATATCATCCGGAAACCGAACAACCAACTTTTGGTCATCATGGAGAAGGAATATTAATCATGGCTGTGGATATACTACCCAGCGAACTGCCTTTAGATGCTTCTATCGCATTTTCATCCGCTTTTCATGATTTTCTACCTGAAATCGTTGAATGCGATTTCAATCTATCCACTGATAAATTACCCCTCTCTGACCCTATAAAAAAGGCTTTAATCTTACATAAAGGAAAACTCACTAAAGAATTTGAATATATCACTAAGTACCTGTAATGATTTTCTAAATTCAACAGACCAATACAACTTTGGATATTTTTTTTTACAAATCTAAATATTTCAAGAAAATATAAGTACTAAAAAAAAGATAACCAAAGAAATATATCCCTATTATCTCATTTTTTTTTGTATATTTGTATCCTAATAAAAAATACTTATATTATTGAATATGAACGATATAGAAAAAAACATTTTGCAAAATGGCGAATATAATGCCGATAACATTCAAGTGTTGGAAGGTTTAGAAGCAGTTAGAAAACGCCCTGCAATGTATATTGGGGATGTGGGTGAACGCGGTTTACACCATTTAGTATATGAAGTAGTAGATAATTCCATTGATGAAGCACTCGCCGGTTATTGTAATAATATTGAAGTTACCATCCATGAAGATAATTCTATCTCGGTTTTGGATAACGGTAGAGGTATTCCTACCGATTTTCATGAAAAAGAACAAAAATCGGCTTTAGAAGTCGTTTTAACGGTTTTGCATGCAGGAG
Organism: Bacteroidales bacterium; assembly: GCA_031287215.1. Taxonomy (GTDB): domain Bacteria; phylum Bacteroidota; class Bacteroidia; order Bacteroidales; family WCHB1-69; genus JAGVVH01. The sequence goes on along the minus strand of JAITTF010000040.1, from coordinate 8,467 downwards.
GAAAATTTAATAAAGATTCTTATAAAGTTTCCGGTGGTTTGCATGGTGTAGGTGTCTCTTGTGTGAATGCGCTCTCTAAAAAGTTGCGTGCCGATGTCTATCGTAATGGAAAACATTTTGTTCAAGAATATGAATATGGTCATCCACTCTATCCAATCAAAGAGGTAGGAGATTCTGACCGACGTGGAACCGAAATTTGGTTTTTGCCGGATGATTCTATTTTTATTACCTCACTTTATAAATATGATACTTTAGCTACTCGATTAAAAGAATTAGCATACTTAAATAAAAATATCACACTAAAACTCAATGATTTAAGACCTGACGATAACAACGAATTGAAACCTACTCAGATTTTCTATTCTGAAAACGGGTTAAAAGATTTTTTGCTCTATTTGGATGGGGGACGTGAAAAAATTATGGAATCACCCATCTGTATGGAGGGAGAAAGACAAGGAGTTCCGGTAGAGGTTGCGATGCAATACAACAACTCTTATACCGAAAATATTCACTCTTATGTCAATAACATCAATACTATAGAAGGTGGTACACACTTGACAGGGTTTCGTAAAGCGTTGACCCGTACCCTAAAAAAATATGCTGATGAGAGCAAAATGCTCGATAAACTCGAAAAAAATAAAATTGACATTACCGGGGATGACTTCCGTGAAGGTTTAACCGCCATCATTTCGGTTAAGGTTGCCGAACCTCAATTTGAAGGACAAACGAAAACCAAATTAGGTAATGATGACGTGGGTGGTATTGTTGAGTCTATGGTCAATGAGATGCTTACCAATTATCTGTTGGAAAATCCTAAAGATGCTAAAGAAATTGTCAATAAAGTAATCCTTGCCGCTACGGCACGACATGCTGCTCGAAAAGCACGCGAATTAGTACAACGTAAGAATGTATTTAGTGGTGGAGGACTCCCGGGAAAACTCTCTGACTGTTCTTCTAAAAAGTCAGAACTATGCGAACTGTTCTTAGTTGAGGGAGATTCTGCAGGTGGAACGGCAAAACAGGGTAGAGATAGCCATTTTCAAGCCATTCTCCCGCTGAGAGGTAAAATTCTTAACGTAGAAAAAGCAATGCAACACCGCATTTTTGAAAGCGAAGAGATCAAAAATATATACACAGCACTTGGAGTTACTATAGGTACCGAAGAAGATAGCAAAGCACTCAATTTGGAAAAACTACGCTACGGCAAAGTGGTCATCATGACCGATGCCGATGTGGACGGTAGCCACATTGATACGCTGATTCTTACTTTCTTCTTCCGCTATATGAAAGAACTCATTGAAAACGGACATGTTTATATTGCCACTCCTCCACTTTACCTGATAAAAAAAGGAAAAGAAGAACGTTATTTATGGACAGAAGAAGAACGCCAGGCCACTATAGAAGAGTGGTCTAAAGGAAGTGATAATATGTCAGGAATTCATATTCAACGTTATAAAGGTTTAGGTGAGATGAACGAAGAACAACTCTGGACTACTACTATGGATCCTGCTTTTAGAACCTTAAGACAAGTTACTATTGATAATGCTACTGAAGCCGACCGCGTATTTTCTATGCTGATGGGTGATGAGGTACCGCCAAGACGCGAATTTATTGAACAAAATGCTAAATACGCCAATATTGACGCTTAATAATGCGTAAAATTTTAGCACTCTGTAATTTTGTTTTTACATATTTCTGACCCTAATAAACGGTTAAATTAAAAAAAATAAAGTTGAAATTCAACCAAGTGCTTGTTTTTTTCGGATAACACTCTTTCTATTGATATAAAAAAAATAATTTATTACTTCTTTTTATGTAATTTTGCACAATGATTTAGTAAAAATTCATCGAGAAAAATTTATATCCATAAAAACCAGTAAAACGATAAATAGTGAAAAATCGGAGAAAATACCATTGTCAATCTACGAACCTTACTGTAGCTGAAAAGCGAAGAAGGCGAACCGGCATATTAGTTTATTTTGGTGTTTTTATCTTCTTTTTTATAGGAGGGATTCGTTTTAATCCAATGGCAGCTTTTATTATCTCTCTACTTGACACTACGGCGGTGATCTTATTTGTCTCTTTTTTCAAATACATGTTGAATGTGAACAGATTACGGCATCGCTTATTAGGGTACGTCATTACCTCCGTTTTTGTCGTTATTTCTGTTATCATCTTGTTTCTCTTAGAAATAGAAATTAGAGACTATTTCTTCGATGATAGGGTCCCTAATATGTTTCGTCATGCTATCATCGCCAAAGATATTTTCTTAGCATCCAGTTCATTAATAGCTGCATTCTTCTCTTTTGCCGACATTCAGCGCAAAAAAGTAGAAACTTTGATTTATGAAAAACAGGCTATGGAACTTCGTTTTTTGAAATCTCAAATCAAACCTCATTTCATCTTCAACGTTTTAAACAATATCTATACACTTGCATACACCAAAGATGACCGCGCATCGGAAGCTATCCTCAAATTAGCTGATATGCTTCGTTATGTTACCGATGAATGCCAGTCAGATACCATTACTGTAGAAAAAGAGATCAAATATCTTGATTATTATATAGATTTGCATCTTTTAAAAACAGGACATTCCGAACAAATTACTATTGAGTACGATATTGATGATTATTCTGTTAGAATCCCGCCCATGTTACTACAACCGATTATAGAAAATTGCTTTAAACATGGCGGTTCTGATACCAATAGTAAATCGGTTTTATTTTTTAACCTAACCATAAAAAACCAGCAACTCACTTTTTACGCATATAATACAAAGAAAAAACGGGTTAATAAATCTGCAGAAGACAGAACAGGAGTGGGTATTTCAAATATTGATCACCGTTTACAATTCTATTTTAAGAAAAATTATACCTTAGAAATTGAGGAAAATGAGGATGAATATAAGTTAACCATGAAATTTGATATTAATAAAATGGAGCTCAACCCTAAATCATGAAAACATGAAACGATACAAGGTATTAATTATTGATGATGAATTATTAGCAAGAACATTATTGACTGATTACGTCGAAAAAATTCCGCAATTGACACTTGTAGAAAGTTGTGAAAACGTGCCTCAAGCCTTACCTTTTCTACAACAACACGATATAGATATTCTACTTACCGACATAGAGATGCCTGACATGACCGGTATTGAATTGGTGAAAACAATTGACAAATTGCCGGCAGTAATCTTTACTACCGCCTATTCGGAATATGCTGTTGAGGGTTTTGAACTCAATGCCGCCGATTATCTCATTAAGCCGATCTCTTTTCCTCGTTTTGTACAAGCGATCAATAAAGTAACACAAAGCATTGACATCCAATCCATTCCTGTAATGATATTAAAGGGAGACCTCTCAGTAGAGCAAAAAAATTACATCTCTATCAAAGCAGATTATAAGATTTACAAAGTAAATTTAGATGATCTGATCTACATTGAAGGACAGAGTGAATATGTTACATTTCACACTACTACCCGCAATATTACAGCCTATTACGCCTTGAAAAAATTAGAAATAGAGTTGCCTGAGCAGTTGTTTGTCAGAGTTCATAAATCCTATATTGTCTCTATTAAACGCATTGAATATGTAGATGCAACGCAGGTAATGGTAGCCGGCAATAAAATCCCGATCGGAGGTAACTATCGAGAAAATATCATGAAGTATTTATAATTTTGTTCTATTTGAGAAATTAATTTCTAAGTTTTCTAAATATTAACGACAGTAGCAATAAAAAAATCTTGTATCTTTGCATGCAGGAATAGGACTCAATTAAGATAATATAACTCATATCAAAATGCTATTTAAGAATGTATTAGTAAATGAAGATATTAAAAAAAAATTAGTAACTTCAGTACGAGAAGACAGAATTAGTCATGCGCAACTTTTCTTAGGTCAGCCTGGAAATCATTCTTTTGCCCTCGCATTAGCTTACTCCCGTTATATCTGTTGCGAAAACAAAGGGGAATGGGATTCCTGCGGTATTTGCCCCTCTTGTCATAAATTTGATAAATTAGAGCATCCTGATTTGCACCTTATTTTTCCAAATTCTAATACCAAAGAAATTACAAAAGACTCCGATTCAGAACAATTATCTCAGCAATTTACTAAATTTATACTACAAAACAACTATCATATTAGTATTGAAGATTGGCTAGTGGAGTTAGGGGGAGAAAATAAACAAGCCGCCATCAATATAAGAGATTGTGCTAATATTATATACCACAACAACAATCATGCTTATGAAGGAGGATATAAAATTTTCATCCTTTGGATGGCAGAACGGTTACGTCATGATGCTGCTCCGAAACTATTAAAAACGCTAGAAGAACCTGAAAATAAAACACTTTTTATACTTATTGCCGAAAATTCAGACAAAATTTTAGCTACTATATTATCCCGTACTCAACTGATAAAAATTCCTCAAATCAAACAAGAACTCATTGCTACTCAATTAGAAAAAGAATTTCATGCCCCTCTTAACATCTGTAATGATATTGCAGCAATCAGTGAAGGAAATTATATTCAAGCTATTCGTTATTACAATGAACAAGAAGAATTGGAAAAACAATTAGCTCGCTTTAATCTACTTTTTACCCAAATCATGCAACACGCTGGAAATGATACTACTAAAAATTTTCTGGAATTAAAAAACATGTTTGATGAGTTGATTAAAGAGGGACGTGAACCACAAAAGAACTTTCTGATGTATGTTTCCATTACTATAAGAAAACTACTGATGTTAAATACCAATAATGAAGCACTTCTTAAAGCTACTGAAAGAGAAAAACAGCTATTAGAAAAGTTTAAAAATATCATCACATTAAAAAATATCTCCGGCATCCTTGAAGAGTGTAATACCGCGATTTTTCATATAGAAAGAAACGGAAACTCAAGTCTGATTTTTGCTGATTTTTTTCTCAAATTAGTCTCTAAAATACAAGGAACAAAATGATAAGTATGGCACTTTCAATGCGTATTATTATTTTACTTGTACCTAACCAAACAATCTATTATTAATCCCCCAAAGACATGCCAATGCCGCGAGCGGTATGGACTAAAAAGTCGGTATCGGGAACGATAAAGTTAGGCTTTTCTAAGGCTTTTTCTAAAGAAACAGAAGAGATTTTAGGATGCCGATAGACGACCATTTTTCTATATTCTTGATTTTTAACCATTTCAAAAGCTTTTACGCCAAATTCAGTAGCTAACACACGGTCAAAAGCTAATGGGGTTCCTCCACGTTGCAGGTGCCCTAAAACCGTTACTCTAATGTCGTGTTCAATGCCTTCGCGTATCAATTCTGTTTTTAATTTTTCGCCTACGCCCCCTAATTTAAAATGCTGATCACCCATATCGGTAGGCATACTCCCGGTCTGAACGCCATCAAAAGTGGTGGCACCTTCGGCAATGACGATGTTGCAGAAGCCTTCATTATTGGTGTAACGGGTATTAATTTTCTCGGCAATAATATGGGGTAAATAGGGAATTTCTGGAATAAGGCAGATCTCTGCACCTCCGGCAATCGCCGTATTGAGGGCTATCCAGCCGGCATCTCTTCCCATCACCTCCATGATAAAAATACGGTTGTGACTTTCGGCAGTCGTTACCAACTTATCAAATGCTTCAGTCGCAATTTGTACTGCGGTTTGGAAGCCAAACGTAAAATCGGTACTCGAAAGGTCATTATCAATAGTCTTGGGAACACCTACAATATTTAACCCTAAATCACTTAATGCTAAAGAAATACGCTGAGAACCATCGCCTCCGATATTAATAATGGCATCAATGCCCATATTTTCTATTCTTCTTTTCAATAATTCTGAACGGTCTTCAAAAGCCCAGGAACCGTCAGCTTGACGAATTGGAAACTGAAAAGGACCTCCTCTATTGGTGGTTTTAATGATGGTACCTCCTTTGACATGGATCCCTGATACATTTTCAGGAGTCAGTGGAATCACATCCACATCGTCTTTAAGAAGACCATTAAAGGACTCTATACAGCCCAATATTTGCCAATCTTTTTCTAAAGAGGCTCTCTTCACGATACCTCTAATAACGGCATTAAGTCCGGGGCAATCGCCGCCACCGGTTACTACTAATATTTTTTTAGACATACAAAAAAAAATTATTTTCCTTTTTTTAATTCTGCAAGCTCATTTTTCATTTGTTCAAATGCAGCAAACAACTCAGGAAGTTTTTTGGCATAAGCCATCTCTTTCCATTTAGAGCGGGCATCCGAAGCAGGAGTGCCAAAAAGCACTGCTCCCTCTTCGGGTATATTCTTATCTAATGCTGATAATGCCAGCAACGTGGTTCGTGGAGCAATATACAAATCTTTATTAACACTTGATTTTCCCCAAGCAATAAATTCATCAGAAATATAGGTACAGCCTGAAATTCCGCATTGAGAGCAAATCAAACAATGTTTACCAATGTGCGTATCGTGTCCAACCTGTACTAAATTATCAAATTTGGTACCTTCTCCAATAAAAGTATCTCCCGACACTCCTTTATCAATCGTAACATTACAGCCAATATCCACATAATCTTCAATGACCGTCCTACCACAGGAATCCAATTTTTTCCATCCTTCGGAACGTTTTTGGAAGTAGTAGGCATCCCCACCGATCACGCTCCCAGAATGAATAATCACATGATTCCCTATAATAGTATCAGCATAAATGGTAACATTGGCATGTATCAAACAGTTTTCTCCGATCACTACATTTTCTCCGATAAATACTCCCGGTTGAATAATAGTACCTTTACCAATTTTAGCAGTAGGATTGATCATCTCCTTTTGAGGATGAAAATGTACAAAATGGCGCGCTATTTTAAGAAAATCTTCCAGAGGGTCTTCAGAAATTAAAATTGTTTTCCCTTCCGGCACATCCACCTTCTTATTGATCAAAACTACGCCTGCAACGCTATTTAGAACCCTTTCATAATATTTAGGACTATCCACAAAAGAGAGATTACCCTCTTCAGCAGAATGGATTTCATTAATACCGGTAATAAAAACATTACGGTCACCTTTAACAACGACATGATTTCCAATAATTCGAAGAATGTCGTCTAACTTTAAGGGAGTATCAAATTTCATTTTATTTTACTCTTTCCGAATACTTATTATTGCGAGTATCTACCCTAATCATTTCACCGGTTTCAATAAAGAGAGGAACAAATACCTCTGCACCGGTTTCTACGATAGCTCTTTTAGCGGCATTGGTCGCAGTATCTCCTTTAACACCAGGTTCAGTATAAGTAACCTGCAAGTCAACAAAAGCAGGAAGTTCACACGTAAGCGGAGTGTCTGTATCGGCATGGTACATAATCTCAACGTTTTGTCCCTCTTTCAACAATCCCGGATTGTTGATCAGTTCCTCTTGAATTGACAACTGTTCGTAGGTTTCATTGTGCATAAAATTGTAGGTAGAGTTTCCCTCTTTATACAGAAATTGGTAAGGACGGCGTTCTACGCGCGCCAAATCAATCTTTACGCCGGCAGTAAAAGTGTTTTCTAACACGCGACCGGTTTTCAAATTTCTTAATTTAGTACGAACAAAAGCGGGTCCTTTACCGGGTTTAACATGTTGAAACTCAACTATTGACCATAGTTCGTTATTATAATCTATACATAATCCGTTTTTAAAATCTGCAGTAGATGCCATAGCTTTTTTCTATATTAAACATAATCTCAATTAATGTGCAAAAATACAATAAAAATAATTTATTTGCTCTTATGATTAACAATAATTATGATTTTAAGTTCAAAATGAACTTTAAACCGGAACTTTAAATGTGCGAAGAGCTTCATTTAAAGTGGTTTTCATATCGGTACTGGCTTTTCTTTTTCCAATAATAAGGGCACAGGGCACATTGTAGGTACCGGCATTAAATTGCTTGGGATAGGTACCGGGAATGACTACAGAATTTTCAGGAATCTCTCTCTTCAACTCAATAGAGGTATCCCCAGTTACATCAAAAATCTTGGTAGAGCCGGTCAGAACCACATTAGCCCCTAAAACTGCTCCTTTCTTAACGCACACACCCTCCACAACAATGGCTCTTGAACCGATAAAACAGTGATCTTCGATAATGACAGGAGCGGCTTGCACCGGTTCTAAAACACCACCTATGCCTGCACCTCCGCTCAAATGCACATTTTTGCCAATCTGTGCACAAGAACCTACCGTTGCCCACGTATCTACCATAGTATCCTCATCTACATAAGCACCGATATTGACATAAGAGGGCATCAATACAACTCCCGAAGCAATATACGAACCGTAACGAGCAATAGCATGAGGTACTACCCTAACATTCAACTCTTTAAAGGTATTTTTTAAAGGTATTTTATCATAAAATTCCAAAGGACCTACCTCAAGTGTAACCATCTCTTGTAACGGAAAATAGAGAATTATCGCTTTTTTCACCCAATCATTGACGATCCAGGCACC
>JAITTF010000255.1 GCA_031287215.1 Bacteroidales bacterium | reverse complement strand
CCTAAAATAAAACCACCAGCAATAAGCGTTAAGGTAGTTAAATACAAATAATTTAGTATTTTTTTACCGGCAGGTCTGTCAAAAATGGCGGTAATCAAACCATAAGCCGCAAAAAGCATCGAAAAAAACATCAGCACGATGTGCAATATCAACCACACTGCCGGCACCGGGTCTTTATAGCGGAGCACTAAAGGTTCTTGAGCAAAATAGGACTGTCCATTGATGGTTACGTAATAATCTATTTTATCAAGGGCTGCTTTAGGAGGCAAATCCACACACAACTTATGGTCATTCATCTCTCTAAAGGGGATCGCAGTAAAGTTATCATGGGTGTTATGGTTGCGAAAATAGAGAGTATCTCCTTGTGTAACAGGAGCATTTTCTAAAAAAGTGATCAGCATATTATCAGTAGTAGCTGAACGCGGGAATTTAAATTTATAATCCTGTTCGTTGAGGGTAACTACTGCCTTTTGAGGATTGGTAGGTCCTGTCATTCGCTGATAAACAACTGCCATTAAAGTTACTAAAAAAGCAATAGCCCATAAGAGTCTTTTTTTAGTCATTCTGATTAAAATTTTATTTTTATCAACATTTCTTTGCCTTCACGGATAATAACTGCATCTACTTCCTCTCCTTTATCTATTTCTGAAAGTGCTTGCATATAATCGTGAAGTTGAGTTACTTTATTTTTTCCAATTTTTACAATAATATCTCCCTTTACAATCCCTGCATAAAAAGCGGCTTTGTTGGGGGATACTATTTCAACACGCACACCTTCAACGGTTTCACTATGGTCAGGCATAATTCCCAGACTCACTTTCATCTTTACGGGACTGCTATTTTCAGCATCTTTAGTCTGTTGAAAAACGAGTTTGTGCGCTCTATCTACAACCGTTTTGATAAGCGTATAACTATAATCGGCAATCGTATCCATACCACCATAATAGATCAATGCCGCTTTATCATAGGGCGTATGATAAGTAGTATCTGCATTAGTATGTATAAAAAACACCGGTATTTGTTGCGCATAAAAAGAGGCATGGTCGGAAGGTCCAAGACCGGAAGGAGAAAATTTAAGCTCAACATTAAACTGTTTTGCAATGCTATCAGCCATTGATTCTGTCTCAATAGCGGTTTTACTTCCTCCAATATTGAGTGTATGGTTTTTATACTTTCCTACCATATCAAAATTAAACATCGCTACCACCTGTTTCAGGTCAACCGGACAATGTTCAACAAAATATTTTGACCCTAATAGCCCTAACTCTTCCGCAGCAAAAGCAATAAAAATAATACTTCGCCGATGGTCCACTTTAGAAAGTCTTTTTGCCATTTCCAACATCATCGCCGTACCCGAAGCATTATCATCAGCACCATAATGGGTATGGAGACTATCAAAAGTACGCCCATACCTAAAGCCTTTACCTTTCCCTAAATGGTCAAAATGAGCGCCTATGACCACAAATTCATTTTTTAGGAGTTCATCTGTACCCTCCATAAAACCAACGACATTGCTGGAAAAGATCACTTTTTTACCCTCTTTTTCATTCTGCATGCTCACCTCCTGAAAATAATCATTCAACAGAGGGCTAATATGACTATTTCTAAAAAAAGTTGCGATATATTGACGAGCCAGCGTATCTCCTGAGGTAAGTTTATACCTTCCTTCAAGTTCTTCTGAAGCAAGATAATAGACCGACTGTTTCATTGTTTGTGCACCTAAAAGTTGTGTCAAACAAATGGTTATAATGAATAGTGTAATTTTCCTCATCCTCTACTCTATTCCTGACATGTGTTTCATAAACTGAATTCTAAAATATGCAGAGGGATCATTTACATTTTTATAACTCATTTTTCCTTTAAAATCATCTATAGAGGCAAAATGGTGTTTTTTCATCCATTGAGATAAATTTTGCAGTATCGTTTCGCCATATTCAATTCCATTTTTATAAAAAATTGAAGATGCTTGAACGGTATCGGCACCCGCAAGCAATAATTTAATCATTCCTTCTGCATCATGGCAACCTGTTGTAGCTGACAAAGAACATCTTAAATTGCCACTTAAAATACCGATCCAGCGCAAAACATTGGAAAGCTCTACAGGAGTACTAAATTTATTTGTAGAGGTAAATTCCATTGTATCTAAGTTAATATCCGGAGAAACAAACCTATTAAAAAGTGCTAAAGCATCTATACCTGTGTAAGAGAGTTTTTGCATAAAATGTGCTAAATCAGTCATATAAGAAGAAGTTTTCAAAGCAATCGGAATGGAGATGCATTTTTTAAGATTCTCAATAAGCGTGATATAACTTTTAAAATATTGGTCAGCCGTTTTATCAAAATCAGTAGGGAGTAAAAAATAGTTTACTTCTAAGGCATCTGCACCAGACTCTTCAATTGATTTAGCATAAGAAGTCCACCCATCAGAAGAAAAGCAATTTATGCTTGCCATGACCGGTATTGACAGCTCTTTTTTGGCTTTTCTAATCAGTGAAAAATGTTTTTCTAAAGATTCAATCTCTTGATATTGAGAAATATAATCAAAAGAAGAAGAAAAGCTACTATCATCTTTCCTAATCACCGTATTGGCATCATGTTTAATTTGTTCTTCAAAAACAGATTTAAGTACTACTGCGCCAAAGCCTGCTTTTTCAGCTTTGAGCAGATTCTCAATACTATTTGTCAGCCCGCAACTACCTAAAATCAGAGGAGATTTAAGGTTTAATTTCATGTAAGAAACAGATAAATTTGCCATAATGGATTTATATTTTGTTGAATGAATAATCAAATTTAGATTCCGGTTCAATTTCTATAGATTCTTGAAGGTGTCTCATAATTCTAAGATTTCTTGAGCCTTTGAGAGTTATTACCTCATTTTCGACCCACAAAGCTGTAGCTTCTCTCAGTCCTGCAACTGTAATTTCCGGATTAAGAGCCAAAAACTCATCAATTCTATCTTGACGGGTCTCACCACCGTGACGGATTTTATCATTTACATCTTGAGGATAAGGGTCAATGTAATGGGGATTAATCTGAAAAGGCACTAGATCGAAACATTGAAAACTTTCGGGCATGATAATCGGCATATCGTTGGTAGTACGCAGTGTAGGGCAAGCCACGTTGGAACCGGCACTCCAACCGAAGAATGGGGTGCCTTCCATCACTTTACGTCTAACCGGTTCAATGAGTTTATATTTATGAATTTCAGCCACCAAATTGAAGGTATTTCCACCGCCTACCATAATAATTTCGGCACGATTTACCGCTTCTACAGGGCATTTTGCTTGATGTACAGAAATAACATGGAAACCCTTCTCAGCAAAAATAGTTTGCACTCTTTCTAAGTACGCATCGTAACTATCCGGATGGTTTTTACCGCCTATTTTAATGCCTGCATAAGGAAAAAAGAGGATATTCCGTTTTTCATTTTTCAAAAATTGCTCTATCAGAGGCATACACCAAGAGAGATAGGATTCTTTGTAGTTTGTTGAATTGCTGATTAATAGTAGTTTCATTAGAAAAAAATGTGTTAATAAGACTTCATTGTTTATAAACTGTTTTTGTATATTTTTATTTCATATAAACCAAATGATCTAATTTATTTTATTAATTTGACTGTATAACTTCTATAAAAAAATAAAAAAA
>JAITTF010000216.1 GCA_031287215.1 Bacteroidales bacterium | reverse complement strand
TTTGCCCACGGACATCATGGCAATAGGCATGGCGGCCCGGCACAAAATTGCTCTGTAAATGGCGGCCATTACCACAACGGCGTTTATTACGGCGGCCATCACTAAAAAAGCCGTTTTTTTCAAAATCCCTCTGTTTGTCCTCTTTGCGCTTTTCCGGTATTCTGCATGACAGGCAGGGGGGACACTCCCCGCAACGTCCCCCGAATGCGCCGGTATTGTGCTGACGTTACGGCACGAACAAAAAAATTAACCACAAAGGTGCACAAAAAACTCGAAGGAAAGAAGGGGAGTGATGGAAATGGGGTCAGGCACCTTTACGCTTACTGTGCTTGGTGTCTTTTATATTTATATATTACAAATATTATTCGTCTAAATTTTCTTGTCTTATTTTACTGTCTAATTCAAGTTTATTTCTCAATAATTCTTGAAAATTTATTACAAAATATATTAAACAACATATTAGTATAACATTTAAATATCTTATGAGAGAAAAATTAAAATTTTTTATTGTGATGGCAAATATTATTTTATCATTCTCTGTTAATATTTCATAACCAAGATACGCAATGCCACAACAAATAAATTGCATAACAAAACATTTTCTAATTTCGTGGAGTGAATTTTTTATTGAGTGAAAGTATTTTTCATTTACAATCCTACTAATGTCATAAGTCATAATCTGACTCATACCAACCGAGAAGAAGATACCGCATACTGCAAACAAAATAGCTGGCAAATGATCATCGAAATTTATATTTAGCAAAGTAATGATAATTGTTCCAAAGAGAGATATAATTAACATTTTAAACAAGCTTTTTAGCATATTACAACTCTTTTAAGTATAATTGCATCTCATGTTCAAGTTCTGCCTCATCAAGAAAATTATCAGTTATGTAAGTAACGCGCACTTCTTTTGCTTCCTTTACAGAATTTTCTTTGATTTGGTTACCATTTTTATCGGTTAATATAGTATCGTCGCTCTTTACAGCATTCAAAACTGACTGTATAACGCGACGACCTTCATCAGGGTCTGTCTTTCTGGGTTTCTGTATTTTTAATATTACCGAAGCGTCCAATATAATAGCATCGGGATCAAGTCCCCTTAATGCCGATTCTTTTATGGCGTTAAGCAAACTCTCTTTTATTGGACTAATATAGGTCTCTATCGTAGATTCTTTCTTGATTTTTACATCATTCCCGATGCTAATACTTTTTACTGTCAGAGGATCAAATGTTTTCTTTATTTTTTGCTTCAATGAAATGATGCTATTTCGTGTAGCATACTTTGGGAGTGCTTTTTTGAGAAGCCAGTTAATATACAATGATATTTCTGATGTTGTTATATCTCTGGTTGATTTCCAAATAAACACTTTATCTGTTAATAAAAAACAGGTATAGCCTTTAATATGTCCTTTAATGCCCTTCTCATTTGTTTCTTTTATATCACTAAAAGAAAATGATGGTTTGGAAAATAAATCATTAGTTATTAACGATACCGCACCCGCCTTGAGGTGAAGAAAACTGCAAAATATTCCGTCAGAGGATACGGAAAATTTTGATATTAACTGCTGTTCTCCGCTCTCAGCAAGTTCAGCAAGTTCACGTGCTCTGTTTCCACTGACATCTTTTGTTGCATCAAGTGCTTCTTTCATGTCTTTTAAGAAGTTGAAGCGCTTTGTTATCTTCTCTTCTTCTGGAACAATATCAAAACAAACAAGTTTTACAGGTTTCTTTGCCATAATTTCCACGCTCTCCTTTATAATAACACATTTTCTATTACTGTTTTCCCAATTCTATTTTTTGCGATATTAAAATAATTATCGTCAATTTCTATTCCTACAAAATTTCTTGCTAACTTCTTTGCCACTGCTCCTGTTGTTCCACTGCCCATAAAAGGATCTAAAATTGTGTCGCCAATTTTACTTCCTAATAATATAATGCGCTCCAATAATGTTTCCGGCTTTTCTGTCGGGTGTTCCGTTAAATGCCTTTCGGCGTTTATTTCCCAAAGGTTTTTCATCTGCTTACCGCCATTTATTTCCTTCGCGGTATCATAATCGAAAAAATAGTTTTTTGTTTTGCTGGCAAGCCATATTAATTCTGTTGATGGGGCAAGTCTATTTTTAGATAACAGTGGCGTTGCATTGCGCTTAAACCAAATAATATCGTTAATAATCCAATAATCAAGTTCCTTTAATAAAACGCCAACAGAAGGATGGTTATGTAATGTTCCCGATACCCATAATGTGCCAGTATCCGACAATACTCTTTTACACTCCGTGAGCCATGCTCTATTAAATACATGAATATCTTCTATTATATCCCATTTTCCTTTATCGCAAGCAACAGGCTTTCCATTTTTTACGGTGAGAAATCCTGCGCCTGACAAATTATAGGGTGGGTCTGCAAAAATCATATCTATACTTTTGTCGGGTATGTCTTTAATGAGAGTAAATACATCACCGTGTTTTAATGTTATGCCGTTTTCCGAAGTTTTAATTTAAGCCGATCCTTTGCAACAATAATATATTGCTCGTTTTTTTCAATGCCGATCCAATTACGGTTTAATTGTTCCGCAACTTTCCCTGTTGTGCCCGTTCCAAAAAACGGATCAAGCACTATATCATTTATATTAGAGGATGCCTTAATAATTAATTCTAATAATCTTTCCGGTTTTTGCGTAGGATGAATCGCCCGCCCATCATTTCCTTTTATGCGCTCCTGCCCCTGAACAATCGGTATTTCAATAAAATCAAAAAAATCCCTCATTTGCTTATCATTCCCTTCTTTTGTTTTATGTGGATTGAATTCTTTCACCTCTTTGTAATTGAAAATCCAGTTTTTGCCCTTCACAAACCAGCAAACAAATTCGGTAGAATGGGTAAATGTTCTTTTGGTAATATTCGGCATAGCATTTGTTTTATACCATGTTAAAATATTATTAAGTTTGAAACCTGTCTTTTTACCTTCGGTAAGTATCTCTCCGATATTGTGTTGTGTGCAAGAAATATAGAGGCTTCCATTGGGCAAAAGAATTTTATGGCAAGCCTTCAACCAGTCTGCCGTAAAAGTTACATAATCTTTATAATCGAATGTGTCCCAATCTTCATTCATTTTGTAATATGCGCCGCCTGTTTTATTGTTCGCTAACTCAAGCGATTTGCCGGAAAGATTATAAGGCGGGTCAGCAAATACAAGATTGATAGATTCTTCTTGTATTTTGCTCTTGAGTATTTGGATACAATCCCCCTGTATAATCTGATTAAGCGGTAGTTTAAGCGGCAATTGATTTCCCCCATTTGTTAATGAGTAGCGGAATTGCGGATAGCCAATCATCAGATTTTGAAATGTTTCCCGTTGCGGAAATTATAGCATCAAACAATTCCTGTATCTTTTTATGTGAAAGTAAATAGTCGCTTTTCTGTTTCTTTGCCTGTAACAAATACTGCAAAATCTCAATAAACTGCTGAATTGTTACGGGAATTATTTTCTGTTTTCGTCCCTCGTATTCATATTTGACAGAGAACCAAAACGTATTTGCTGTATCACGGTGAATTTTCGGGGCAACAAACAAACAATATGATTGTTTTTCGTCATGCGCCGTTTCAAAATCCCTGAAATGCCGCATAACAGGCTGTCCTTCGTTAAACCATTGGGAACGATTGCTTAATAAGGTTACTTCACAGATTGAATTGAAAGATTTGTAAAAACATTCAATATCCGGTTTGTTTGCGGGAGCGGTAAAAGTCGGCTGGTTGTCATCGCCTACCGGATAATTCGGACGAATCCCGATTGCATCATTGAGAATATGCAAGCCAAAGGTAATAATTCTTTCAAGTTCAACAGGTTTTTTGTCCGCCAGTTTAAAAATGTTTTTGAGAGAAGTAATACAATCTTCTATGTTTTCAAGCCGCTGTAATTGCGTATGCGTTTCAACGTCAAACAAACTCCGCCGATAGCCCCGTAAAAGTTCTACAATTTTTTTCAGTTCATTTATATTTCCCGTTTCGGCGTTGAATTTCGGTTTCTGCGGTATTGAAATATTTTTACCCAACAAGTTTTCTGTTTCGGTGTCAATCTCCTGCAATATGTTTTTGATAACTTCCTGAAGTTTCGTTTTGGTTTCCCATGGCAATTCAGGCTGGGTAATATCTCCTAAATAAGTAGCATATTCCGCTTGTGAAGAAAAAGTTTTTGCGGCTGCATTGTCTATTTCAAGAATTGAATCAATCTCAATCTTTCGGCGTGGTTCCAGATCGATATAATAATCATTCCCCCGCAGATAGAAAAAACGGGTAAGCCGAAAATAGCGAATTACATTATCCGCATAATCTTTTGCGTTATTCCACGATTCATATTCAGAGAAATTTTGATAAAAATAACCTTCCGCAAATTTTTCTATAGGTTCAGTGTCTTTAACTGTTTCATAATTTTTTCGGAAATGTATAATTTTTCCTGCCGTTGTTTCAATATTTGTATAATTCGACAATGTTGTAAAGAATAAAGCAAATTCTATTTTTGATACGCCTTTTTCTTTTATGCCATTCTGAATACAAAGACCATTTACTTTTTTGATTAAGTGAAATGTTGCAATGAGTGGTTTGATATTGTAACCGTCTGTCGCAGAATATTTATTTAAATCAGGATTTGGGTATTGCCATTTTAAAAAACTACGGAAAAAGATTTCGCCTAGATCGTAGTCTTCCAAAAGAAACGATTTACCAAAAGAAGTGATTACAATTTTCTTTTCTGTGTCAAGGCAAGCAAGCCCCATCTTTTCAAGCGGGTTGAATGATTGTCGTCCACGCATTTCACCGCCGCCTTCATAGTTTTTTGCGTTCAGTATTTCTTCGGCTTGTTTGTAAGTAAATGCATCGGAGTGAAGCCATTCAAGATGCTTTTTTGTTAATGTCTTTTCAAATTCAGGAACATTTAGTCCATAGACTTTTCTTTGGAGTAATAATATTTGATATTTTTTTTGAGTGGCATTATTCCAGACCTCGCCCTCCAGTTCCTTAAGAACCTTTAGAAAACTGCGTATGCGCTCTGGGTTTCTAACTGTTGTCGATACAGACCAAAATCTCATCGTTTCCTTGCTCCACAATACGGTTTCAACTCTCAAAGAGTCGGCTTTGATTCTCAAAGACTCAAGTTCCCCTCTCGCAGACCCAACATCCGGTCTTTTAGTCCCGAATTCGGCTTTTTAAGAGTGCCCGGATACTCAAAGAGTATCCGGGCTACCTCTTTCTTGATAGTCTCAGATTAGGTCTCCGTCTCGCTGGTTTTGCGTTTGCCGCCGGGAAAGCGGGCTTTCAGTTCCTCATAGACCGCTTTTGCGCCGGAAACGTCCTGCGATATGGCTTGGACGTGCTTATTGTCTTTCATAACGGTTCCTTCAAAACAAGATAGGATAGTATAGCATATAATAAAAGAGTTGAACAAGTGGGTTAATGGGGTTATTGGTGGATTCTTATTTATTCAGCGCTTCCCTAACGGCTTTTTTTTCAATTTCCCCATAAAATCCCCATATCTGCTTGGTATTTTTTAGGCATGGAACAGGAAGACCCCAAAGAACCAAACTCCGCTTTCTCCGACTTCTTGGGAGCGATGGGCATGTCAGGCCGTGAAAAGGCAAAACCGGAACCGGCTACCG
>JAITTF010000182.1 GCA_031287215.1 Bacteroidales bacterium | reverse complement strand
AAAAGAGTGTATTTTAACCCTTTTTGGAAATCCATACGCTTTAAATTTATTTAATCTCGCTCATTTTTCTTCTATTATTGTAGGTTATGAGCCTTTTCCTGTCATTGTAGAATGTGCAATGGATGCCCTATTAGGACGTTCAATTTTTGAAGGGCAATTGCCGGTATCTATTCACGAATATCCTGCACAATCAGGCATTACACCAATCCCTGAGCAAAACAAATTTGCAAATGCCTTGACCCACGATATAGATGTTCTCGTTGAAAAGGCGATCAAAGACACCATCATTCCCGGGTGTCAAATTATGGCTATTCATGATGGAAAAGTGATTTTTGATAAATGTTATGGTTATCTGACCTACGAAAAAAAGATTCCCGTAACCTCCAACACTCTCTATGATATTGCTTCGCTGACAAAAGTTACTGCTACTACATTAGCCGTCATGAAACTCTATGATGAAAAGAAACTTAAGCTTTCTGACAAAGTAAGCCTCTATCTGCCCTATTTGGCTAAGACCAACAAAGCCAATATTACTTTAGCAGAATTATTAACGCATACTTCAGGTTTAGTACCTTTTATTCCGTTTTATCAAAGTATTGCTAATAAAGGGATCTGGGATGAGCAGTACCTGAGCAGTACGCCATCAGAGACCTTTACGGTTGAAGTTGCCAAAGATTGCTGGCTTCATGCCGATTATAAAACAAAAATCCACCAATCTATAGCAGATTCCAAAATGGGAGACAAAAAATACCGCTATAGTGATCTCAATTTTTTATTACTGCAAGAGATCATAGAAACCATTACCAAGGAGACTCTTGACCAATATATTACCAAACATTTTTACAAACCGTTAGACCTCAAACACCTCTGTTTTAATCCGTTAACGAATAATTTTACACTACAAGACATAGCTCCTACAGAAAAGGATGATCTGTTTAGAAAACAGTTAGTTTGTGGTTATGTACACGACCAGACGGCAGCGATTATGGGTGGTGTATGTGGTAATGCCGGTCTATTTGCCAATGCGCATGACTTAGCCGTCATTTTTCAGATGTTATCACAAGACGGAGCATATCAAGATATTAGATACCTCTCAAAATCAACCGTCTCATATTTCAAAAAACCATACAGCATCAATAGTTGTAAAAGGCGGGGATTAGGTTTTGATGTGCCTGATAATGAAGGACAAAACATCCTTCCTAAAACAGCTTCTCCACACACTTACGGGCATACCGGTTTTACAGGGACGGTAGTGTGGTGCGACCCTAAAAAAGATTTAATCTACATCTTCCTCTCCAACCGCATATATCCATCAACTACTCCTAATAAATTAGCCAACAGTAAATTAAGATTGAAAGTGCAAGAGGTATTTTATAAGTATATTGATGAATAACCTCTTTTTATTCCGGAGCAAAAAACATGCAAAATAGCTATTTATCAAATGGAATATACCTACTTACTTTTAAATTAGGAAATGCTATTTATACTCAAAAATTTATAAAAGAGTAAGCACACAAATGGTGTACGGAACACGGAGAAACGAAAAAACAAAAGAGTGAAGAGATGGAGAAGTGGAATTTAAAATTTTATATCATTTCTATCCGCTAAAACTTTTTTGAAGAGATACGGAAAAGGCTGGTTTCCGAATAATAGGAGTCAGCTTGTATAGAAGTTGAAGGAAAATTTAACTATACTCCTGAAATTAATTTTTCACTACTTCAACCTGTAATACTTCACGAGTAGCCGGATCTAAAAGAAATACAACAGTAGTAGTATTTTCCATAACCCAATCTTTTTCGTTAAAGGGAAACGTAAAACCATACAAATAAGAAGAATCTTTTTGCAAAATACCGCCTTGAGAAGTAGGTAATCTTAAACCATAAGCCCCATTTTTGGCATCTCTCAACACATGTTTATGATGATAAAAAGTATCAATTCTACTCGAACCATTTTGTTGTGGCTTAATGATATCATCTTCTATTAAATAGATAGCTAATTGAACCGGCTTATTGTATTCTTTTAGTAAAGTAGTCTTTGTATTTACATTTAACCTGTTACCTCTTCTTTCTGTTTGCACTTGAATAGCAACTGTAACATCATGTCGATTGAAGGATAAAATAGCATTCTGCCATTGATTGACACTAACAGTCCACCTATTGTTAAACTGTGTTCTATTAAAAAGAGCAGAAGGATTGGACTCTACAAGAAAATCTTCTTCAATTTGGGTTCCAGTATTAGTTCTAAAATCATACGTAAAAATAGAATTAGGTAGAGGTCTCGCGGTTGCACCAACGTGAATGCTAATTGGAACAATTGTATCACCATATATATCAAGCAATTCTGCAATACGTTGATGTCCATGAGGACAATTCACACAAGTATGTCCGGTAAACTCTTCTATCAATATCTTTCTGTAAATTGTTTCTGTATTTAAAGGAGGAAAATCATCTATAAAAAAGCCGTCTCCCTCTTGATAATAAGGTCCTTCAATTTTATCACAAGAAACAACCAAAAACAGGATTCCCAGACAAAAAGCAATATATTTTTTCATAATAAAAATTATTTTTATAGTTATGCATTATTTTAAATTATAATCTCACGAGTTTTTTGACCGCTTTTTTACCATCTTTCCGCGTAATAATCACGAAATAGACTCCTGATTGCAAATTGTCTATATAAAATTCATGATGGGTAGTATGCGTAATTTCGTCCAATAATTTAGTTCCGGTAACGGAATAGACCGCTATATTTTTCATATCAAGTGCCTCAACAGTAACTTTTGAATAGGAAGGATTGGGAAACATCTTGAATTTTTTAATGTCATTTTCTACATTATTAATGGTAATAAATTTGTGAACCAGAAGTTCATCATCACCATTTACTTGCAGTGCAACATCATACACACCCTGTCTATTCCAATAGACGGTAGGATTTTTATCGGTAGAAACAGACGGAATCCCTCCTTCAAAAGTCCACAGACAAGAAGATATATTTGGTAATTCATCATGACAAAACAAAAAATGATAAGTCGTTACCGAATCTTTTTGTGATACCCATTCCATATCTTGGTTGCAATAATCAAAAAACTGAATTTCTTCCATAATGACTGCTTTTTGCTGAGAAGCAGTCATTGTGGCTTGCACAGGCAACACACTATTGTCATCCGTAATGCGAATGTAATTGTATTTATAAAGTTCGTTTTTACCATAACTATTCCCTGCGAGTAATGACACGGTATAAAAACCGGGTTGCTCCCATTTTACAATAGGATTGGGGTCAGTACTCACTGATGGAATCCCTTCCTCAAACACCCATGACCAAGCGGTAGCAGAAGTGTCGGTCTTTTCATAAAATTGTATAGGTTGGTTTATCGTTTCAAGAGTAGTGGATGCTTCAAAAGCAGCATGAGGCTTTTTTGAAGTAACTACTCTCAGTGTTAGGCTATTATCAGATCTATCAACATGAATACTTCCCAAAACTGTAGCGCGTACATTGATTACTAAGGGGTAATCCTGTGCTTTTTTGGGAATGCCATAAATGTGAATGCATTCATGTTTTTGATAAGAAAATTGGTCGGTATATTTACACCACTCTATCCCTTCAGGGAGACCATCTATAGAAACAATATCAATATAATTGACCTGAATAACGAGATCGCCAAGTTCGCCCTCTTTAGGAGCTGCAATCGTGAGATCAAGGTCATAATATTCTCCTTCAATCGCATCAGGAATAGGAGTAGGATAATAACCACCTTTAGCAATATTTGGAGAAAAACTCTCATTAACAACACATTCACAAGTTTGTGCACGGGTCATCCCCAGTGTAAATAGTGTTATTAAGAGGATAAATAATATTTTTATTGTGGTCTCCATCTTTATTTAATTTAATTAGAAAGCAGTAGAAACAGATAATCCAAGTCCAAAAGAGGCTGGTACAGTGCGACAAACACCGCCAACACAGAGAATACCCTCTCTGGTTTTACCAAAACTTAATGCTATACGGGTAGTGCCTGTAACAAAGGCTACCATGGCATTGTAATAATGTATTCTTTGTTCTTTATCAATATTCCCATAATTCCATTGGTCGCCAACGGAGATAAACCAATTGGGATTTATGGAATATTCTAACATTCCATAAGCCCAACTTCCAAAATCATTTTTGGAATACAAATGGTGCAATTCGAGACGCAAAGCATGTATGGAATTGATTTTATAAAGCAACTCAGTGGCAACATTATGCCCATAAAATATGCCGCCATGTCCGCGTAAAACGTCTAAATTGACTGACAGAAAATTATAGGCTACCATCAGTTTCCATGTTTTATTAAATCTATGACTTATTTCAAGTCCAACATCTTGATAAAGAAGCTCTTTACTACCTTTAAACAAATTGGAAGTATATCCTTCTGTTCCGGTCATAGTACCATTTTCGATGGCTAACAGCACCGTATCTTTTGCTAAGGAATGAAAACGAGCATAATTAAAGGTGATGTCAGTACCATATTTACCTCCTAATTTACTCTTTTTAGGGATTTGATAATTGATCTGCAACTGTCCACCAATTTCGCTATTGGCTTGACTTGCATAGGCATAATTACCAATTAATTGGTAAGAATAGGTACGATTAATTGCCGGTATATAATTGATTCCCAGCAATGAATTGTTGTTTTCATATCTACTTGACCTAAAATCCATATTGTCGGAAGCGATCAATGAAGCCGAAATGCCAAGACCTTTCATTGCGTACGTAGCGGAAAGGAAAACGGCTTCACCATGTTTATAGATAAAATTATTGCTAACATTAGGGTCATTCACTTTGCGAGCATACTCCCCTTCAAAACGAAAATCTTGAATACCAAAGAAACCACGAACGCCATAAACAGCCACATTCTGCGGGATTTTTCCTGCGGAAATCGAGATATTTTCGGAGGAATCTGTTCCTACAAAACGATTAAAATAGAAGTCCTCTATAGATTTTTCATACTTGCTGACTAAACTACCACCTATCCCTAATGCGATCTGTTTCTCGGTTAAAATAGGAAAAATCTCTGAAAAATTAATTTCTCCGTCAATACCTCTTACCTGATCATTCCTTTCACTATATTTAAAATCAAAATTCTTACGTTCAATGCCCCAAACTCCTTTCACTGTAATACCTTTATAAGGGGTAACCTTTACTCTACCGCCCAACAAACTATTATCAACCCCTAAATCGCGCTCTTCATACGCCCTTAAAGTCAAACCGTTACCAAATTGTTCATAAAAAGTACCTCCGGTAACTTGAATAAATTTATTTTGATAATCAGCAAAATATCTCGTAAATCCTTGCCCTTTATAACCAATATCTTCCATATCAATAAGAGGAAAAAGATAAAATTCATATCGAACACCGGCAGAAAAGCCACCATTTGTGTAATTAAGATTCAGAAAAGTATTAGCTCTGACTTTACTATCTACTTTTCTTGCTCCTATCAAAGAATCCTCTAAATAGTACATGCCATTAAAGCCAAAATCGCCGCTAATTTTTCCCAGATTAACACCACTTTGAGCATCAATTTTTACAGGAAATAAAAAAAACAGTAAAATAAAAACAATAAAAAAAGAAAAAATAGTATTCAGTTTCATACTCAAATATTTAGTGTATATTAATAATTCTCAGCATGATACTATTTATTTATCATCTATAAAATAAGAAAATAAATAAAATTAGATAATCATCATGGCATCCCCATACGACAAGAAGCGATACCCTTCTTTTACAGCTATTTTATAAGCATTCATCACAAATTCATAACCTCCAAAAGCGGCAGCCATCATCAACATCACACTCTGTGAAGGGTGAAAATTGGTGATCAAAGCATCTGAAACTTTAAAATCGTAGGGAGGAAAGATGAATTTATTCGTCCAACCATCATAAGGCTTTACATGACCATTAGAATAGACCGAAAACTCTAATGTTTTCATAGTAGTTGTACCTACTACACATATTTTTCTACCTTTATCTTTAGTCTCATTGATCGTATGAGCGGCTTCTTCCGAGATAAACATCTGTTCGGAATCAAGTTTATGTTTAGTAAGGTCTTCAACATCAATATCTCTAAAATTACCTAATCCTGCATGCAGTGTAACAGAAGTAGTTTCTATTCCTTTCAATTCCATCCGTTTAAGCAACTCTCTACTAAAATGAAGACCTGCTGCAGGAGCAGCTACGGCACCTTCATTTTTGGCATAAAGTGTTTGATAATCAAATTCATCTTGTGCTTCTACATCTCTAAGTCTTTGTAGATCTTCCGGCAGTGGTGTAAAGCCATAAGATTTCAATTTTTTCCTAAAATCTTCCACACTTTGACCATCATAAAGAAACCTAAGAGTCCTACCACGAGAGGTAGTATTGTCAATCACTTCAGCTACTAAACTTTCATCTTCTCCAAAATAGAGTTTATTGCCTATTCTAATTTTGCGGGCTGGATCTACTAAAACGTCCCAAAGACGGCTTTCAGCGTTTAATTCTCTAAGAAGAAAAACGCGAATTTTTGCCCCTGTTTTCTCTTTTTCACCATATAAAAGTGCTTGAAATACTTTTGTATCGTTTAAAACAAACAGATCTTCTTCATCAAAATAGTCGAGTACATCTTTAAAAATTTTATGCTCAATAGTTTGAGTTTTTCTATTTAAAACCATCAAACGAGCATTATCTCTTTCTTCTAATGGATGTAAAGCGATTTGTTCTTCGGGAAGGAAAAATTTAAACTGAGATAATTTCATTCTAAAAAAATTTAACTTGCAAATATACAAAAAATAAATCACATTTACAACCCTTAATGTCTTATTTATTACTCTTATTATAAGCTATTTAAAAGAATAGAAAAGATAATAATCGTTAAATGTGCGCAATAAAAAGTGAAAAAACAATAAAAAAAGCGCAATAAAATTGCGCTTTTGAAGTGGTGCTGGACAGAATTGAACTGCCGACACACGGATTTTCAGTCCGTTGCTCTACCAACTGAGCTACAGCACCGCTCGTTGATTTTTGGAGGTGCAAAAATACACTTTTTTTTGATATTTACACACGCTCATCTATTTTTTTTCTTGTTTTTGTATTAATTTTTATACAATATCCTCAATATCAAAAAATTATTCTTCGTCAGGGATAGCATAATTTTTATTTCCATAAGCTAAGTCTCCGGCATCACCAAGACCGGGAACGATGTACGATTGCGCTGTAAGCTCCTCATCTACAGCTCCTACCCATAGAGAACAGTTGTTGGTTTTGATTTTGGAATGAAGGTAGTTAATTCCTTGCAAACTGGCAATTGCAGAGACAAAATAGACATGAATGGGCTTTCCATACGACAAAAGAGATTTATATGTGAGATAAATTGATTTTCCTGAAGCCAACATCGGGTCAATCAGAATCAAAACCCGTTTATCAATGGAGGGAGCGGAGACATAATCAATCTGAATTTCAAAAGAGCCATCTTGATAATGTTTTCTAAAAGCAGTTACAAAAGCATTGTCGGCATTGTCAAAATAGTTTAACAAACCGTTGTGTAATGGCAAACCGGCTCGTAAAATAGTAGCTAAAACAGGCTTCTCAACAGGAAGTTTAATGTTGGCAATACCAAGTGGTGTAGTAACCTCTTTTTCGGAATACTTGAGTGTTTTGCTAATTTCATAAGCAAATATCTCCCCTATTCTCTCCAAATTGCGCCTGAAACGCATGCTGTCTTTTTGGATTTCTACAGACCTAATCTCTGCTATAAAGTTGTTTAAGAGCGAATTTTCTTTTCCTAAATTGTAAAATGTCTTCATACTTGTTTTTTGTAATGGTATTCTGACTGCAAAAGTACATAAAAAATAGATTAATAATTCATTTTTTTTGACTATTTTTGCAATGCTAAAATATATCGTTTAATAATGTCGAATTTAATAGATTTCTTAAAAAAATATTTTCATAATATTCTCTTAGTGATACTCTTATTATTGTCGTTTATTTTAATTTTCAATAATTCTCATTATTCCCGTTTTAAGTTAAAAACAATAGAAAATAGCATTGTAAGTCCCATCTATAAAAGTTGGAATAATTTGCTGTATTACTTCGACTTGAGAAAAGAAAACGACCATCTCAAAGGACAAAACCTGCTATTACTTAAACAATTAAGTTCTAATTTTGTCATTAATACCGACTCTATATACTCCCAAAACACGCCCAATTTACAAGGCAAATCGGTTCGTATTTTTGATTATATTAGTGCTAATGTCATTTACAATAGCATTAATAAAACGCACAATTATATCATCATAGATAAAGGCTATGACGATAGTATCCAGGTGGACATGGCAGTTTTTTCACCTGAAGGAGTATTAGGTATTGTGAATGATGTGTCTGCTCATTTTGCAACGGTCATGTCTGTCCTTCATCCCAATACGATGATCAATGCCAAATTGATGCCGGCAGCACAAGTGGGCACCGTGAGCTGGGAAGGTGGTGATCCTGATCATGTATATCTATCTTATATTCCACAACATACAGAGGTAAATATCGGCGATACGGTCTTTACAAGTGGTTACTCTAATATTTTTCCAAAAGATATTTTAATCGGGTTTGTGAATGATATCGACAAAAAATCAAACGATAGCTTCATCAAAATTAAAATCAAATTATCGGTTGATTTTAGTAATTTGAATAGTGTTTTTGTAGTTAAAAGTATCTATAAAGAAGAAATTGATCAGTTAAAAGCAAATTTTATTAATGAATAAAATAGTTGTAAATATTGGTAGGTTTTTAATTTTCATTACTTTACAAGTATTAATTTGTAATTACATTTCTCTTTTCCATTTTTTGAATCCCTATGTTTACATCTTTTGCTTGCTGTTTCTGCCTATAGAAGTGCCAAAAGTATGTCAATATATAATTGCATTTTTTACCGGTTTAATCATAGACTTTTTTGCACTCTCTTATGGGGTTCATACCTTTGCTTGCTTAATTCTCATGTTTGTCAAGCCCTATTTGATCAACCGATTAAACGGACAAAAAAGTGTCAAAGAAAAAGATTTTCAGATATTTGAGAATAAACCTTTTAAATGGATGCTCATCTATGTAGTTACCTTAACATTTCTGCATCATCTATTGGTGGTATTCTTAGAAGTTTTCAGTTTTCATTCATTTTTTATTTCATTATCAGTCGTTGTTGGGAATACCATCCTCACCACAACCTTAATCCTGGCGATACATTATATCATCTCACCGACCACTAAAAAAACGAGTAGCTCATCAACAAAACATTAAAAATTGTTTTGTTTGGAAAAATTAGGTGTAAATGAGGTTTTTATTGGATTAATATCCAAATAAGTACAAAAAAAAAACGATATGCTTTGTAGGAACAAGAATAAGTAATAAGAAAAGAAAATGCCTCACAATGACTTGTAAGGCATTTTCCCCATGAAAACAAAAATCCTATTTATTAATAAGATTGAGCGGAAAACGAGACTCGAACTCGCGACCCCGACCTTGGCAAGGTCGTGCTCTACCAACTGAGCTACTTCCGCAGATTTTTTTGTACCTCGGGCGGGACTTGAACCCGCACGAACGCAATGTCCACGGGATTTTAAGTCCCGCGTGTCTACCAATTCCACCACCAAGGCATCCTTGAAAAATCGACTGCAAAGATACTATTTTTTTTAATACGATAAGCATTTTGACAGATTTTTTTTTGCATTTTCTAAATTCTTTTTTTTTTATTACTTTTGCATAATCATTTTTTGCAGAAAAATAAACGTAATATGTCCTTCAAAACCCTCTTTTTAGACCGTGATGGTATTATCAATGAAAGAATAATTGATGGTTATGTTACTAATTTAAACCAATTTATATTTAGACCTGATTTTTTAAACTCCTTATCACTATTGGCACGACTATTTGATAAGGTTTTTGTAGTTTCTAACCAACAGGGCATCGGAAAAGGAATCATGACAACCAAATTTGTAGATTTATTACACCAAAATATGTGTCAAGAGTTAAAAAAAAGAGCATTTTTTATCGAAAAAGTCTATTATTGTCCGCATCTTGCTACCGATCATTGTGAATGTAGAAAACCCAAAATTGGGTTAGCACGCCAAGCAAAAGTTGATTTCCCGGAAATAGATTTTTCTCAATCTTTGATGATCGGCGACTCTGAATCGGATATCCTTTTCGGAAAAAACTGCGACATGAAAACCGCCCTGATCTCAGACACACTCTCCCACTCCACACTATTGCTCCCTGACTACCACTTTAATTCCATCTTTGAACTGGCTAAGAAGTTCGCAATTAAGAAATTTAGAAGTTAATAAGTTACTTAATTACACACTATTCATTAATCACTATTCATGCACCCCCTATTTTACCTGATCCTCTACCCTCTTTCTCTACTACCGCTTTCGGTATTGTATGTGATTTTAAAGCCATTTTATTGGATTATAGCCTATTTAATCCAATATAGGTCAAAAGTTATTGATAA
>JAITTF010000029.1 GCA_031287215.1 Bacteroidales bacterium | reverse complement strand
TACGTGATTTTGAAAGTCTATTCAATATTTTGATTTTAAGATCTGAAACGAAAATTAGATTAGCCCTTGTTTTATATGTTCACATTATGGAGAGTGATTTCATGTACCGTACCATACTTTATCTGTTAATAACTATAGAAGGGGGAATACCGCCAGACGATTCTGACTTTTGCAAGCTATATAAAAAAGGAAGACCGCCGTCGGCTCAATCAAAAATCAAAGTAGTAACAAGGAAACTTAAAGCGAATCAGTGTGAGGATTTGAGTAAGATTTTTGATGAAATATTCGATTTTAAAATACGTAATGCAGTGCAACATGCCGATTATATCATATTTGATGGTAAGTCGCGGTTAAAACACAAGGGCTTAGAAGAAATAACTTTTGAAGAAATAAGTATGAAGATCTCTAAGTCATAACGTGTCCGGGCAGAGGAGGAAGCTTGTTGTATGTGAGCAGTCTCAAAGACTGCCATTATTTTTATTAATCTAAAAATTACCGATTTCGTTTGAACCAATTCCATCCAAACGTTCTTGATGCTTAATGTAATTTTTGATTGTTTGTTCCTCAAATCCTACTGTAGAAGCAGCGTAACCTCTCGCCCATAGCCGTTCTCCATTAAAATTCTTCTTGTCGCCAAACTGTCGGGCAACAGCTATCGCGCTCTTTCCTTTGATATATCCAATCACTTCTGCAACAGAGTACTTCGGCGGAATCGATATAAGCATATGGACATGATCTTGAACCATGTTCCCTTTGATAATTTTCAAGCCTCTCTGCGACGCAAGTTCGTGAAAAACCGAACCTAAGAATTGCCTGATCGCCCCATATAGACTCTTCTTCCTACATTTCGGAATGAAAACTATATGATATTTGCAATCCCATTTCGAATGACTAAGGGACTCGTACGTTGTAATATTATCCATGTGTAATCTCCTTTCAGACCGACAAACCTGAGAGGATTTTACACATATACTAAATCTATAGGCCAAGCCTTTAAAGTCTCACTACTCAAACTAGTGGCTTACCTGTTCTACAGTTATAAGAGACTTGAAAACCCAGCTTAGAGGTCAGCGCCAGTGGTGCTGCCACCACCTGTGGCGGCCTCCACAGGCGGTGGCCTCTTAGCTGATTTTCAAGTATCTTAATATATTACTTTAGATAGAAGCCTTTTGAAAAATGTTTCGCTTTGCGGCACTACGTAGTCACGTGAAACATTTTTGACAGTTACTCCTTAGAGCAATCCTATATAAAGCGAAAATCAAGTTAAGAGCTGTTTCTGCTTGATTTTCTTCAACGTAACTTCACTTGAAAAAGCCTAGCTCAATTTAAAATCTAGGTGTTTCGCGTAATATATCGTTAATGCTTAGCTTAGAGCGAGTTTTTGTATCGATTCTTTTGATTATGATTCCGCACGAAATATTAAGGCCATTGCTGGGGTAGCTACCTTGAACAACGACAGATCCGCTTGGGACTCTACCATTAAGTGTTTCCTTTGTATACCGATCGATTATCTTTGTCGACCCCGTAATAGTAACCCCTGCAGCGATTACAGAATTTTCTTCAACTATCACACCCTCCAATATAGAGCTATGTGCTCCTATAAAACAATTATCTTCAATAATGGTAGGGCTAGCCGTCTCCGGTTCAAGGACTCCACCTATGCAAGACAGAGCGGCAATATGGCAGTTTTTCCCAATTTGAGCACAAGATCCAACAGCAGCATTTATATCGATCATAGTTTTATTGCCGATATATGCTCCAACATTGATATAGCTCGGCATGATAACAGCGTCGGTTCCGATATATACGCCATTACGAATAACCGCTGGAGGAACTTTTCTATACCTTGGATTTTCAAAATCAAATTTAAGAAGATCTAATTTGTCGAATGAGTCAAACTCTTGTTCTTTAGGTTTTTTAAGTTTAAATGCGAGAAGTATAGCCTTTTTAATCCATGAGTTAACAATCCATTCGCCATCAATTTTCTCAGCGACTCTGATTCTGCCTTGGTTCAATAACGAAAACGTTTCGTCAATACATTGTAAAGCCTCTTCTAAATCAATCGATTCCGATTGCTCTTCAAAAAAACTCTCGATCTTATTTTTTAAATTACTAAAATCCAAATTTCACCCCTTTTTTGTATCAGTCAGAGCCTGTGGTTTTTTATTCCAAGTCGTCGATAGCAATACAGTCGCTGCAATTGCCGATGAAATAATTGCTATAAAGACAGCCCCCCAGCCGTAATTATCAGCCAAAAACCCAATGCCTAAACCAGAAAATGCACTTCCGACATATCCGAAAGTTCCAGTTAACCCATTAGCGGTAGATGCCGCTTTTTTCGATGCAAAATCTGCGGCTGCGACCCCTATTAATATTTGTGGCCCCGATATCAAAAATCCAATACCGAACATACAAAAAGAATTTAAAAGGTACGATTCTTTGGGAACTACCCATAGAACCATAAGTAGTACTCCGATTAGGGCCATGCATAACGTAGACACCGGTCCCCTTCTTCCATTAAATACTTTATCAGAAAAATATCCGGCACAAATTCCGCCAAATATAGAGGCAACATCGAACACAACCATCTGAAGGCCGGCTCCAGTTAGAGAAACTCCTTTTGTTTCAAAGAGCAAAGTGGGGCCCCAACTCAAAAACGACATCCTGCAAATATAAGCGAATAAATTCGCAAGCCCAACAATCCAAACTGATTTATTCCCAAGAGCCATTTTTATTATTTCTATGTATGTTAGTTTTTCATCGTCAACATTCCATTTTTCGCTTTCCGCAACAGAGGCAAGACCTGTCATCTTTTCAACAGACGGCAGCCTTAAAGATTCTGGAGTATCTCTTAACCTGTTAAATATAATTAAAGCAAGAATAATTACAGCTATTCCTGGAAAAAAGAAAACATATCTCCAACCAAAGTATATTATTAATAAAGGAGAAATTGAAGTTATGATTATATTGCCAATTTGATGCGAACCGCTCCAAAGTGCCCATTTAGTTCCTAGTTCGGTTGGACCATACCAATGCGTTAGGAGTTTTATACATGGCGGAGCTCCCATTGATTGAAAACAGTAGTTCATAGCCCAAAATGTTGAGAATGCGAATATAGTCGAACTAAATCCCATAAATATATTCATAACTGCGGCAAACAAAAGACCTATTGCCATGACATATCTCGCGCTGTACCGATCTCCAATAATTCCGAAAAAACATTTTCCAATACCATATAATATTGCGGCAAACGACATAATAAACCCAATATCTGTCTTTGTTATATGAAGGTCTGAACACATCGCTGGGATTGCAATTGAAAGGTTTTGCCTGACTAAATAAAACGAGGCGTAGCCAATAATTATAGAATATAGTGTTCTAAATCGCCAGTATTTAAATACTTTATTGCAGCTGTCGGAATACTGAGATTCATTTTTACGCTTTATCATTTATACCCCTAGTTAGTAAACGACTTCATTAGTATTTCAAGATCAGTCGCGAAAGCCGGATCTTTTTGTATATTCTCTTTTACTTTTCTAACAGAATGAAGAACCGTCGTATGATCTCTGCCTCCAAAGCTTCTTCCTATATCAGGGAGAGATTTTGTTGTGAGTTCTTTGCATAGGTACATAGCTATTTGCCTTGCGGTTGCTAGTTCTTTAGGCCTCTTAGACGAATTTAGATCAGAAAGTTTCACACTATAAAACTCGCACACTCTCTTTTGTATAATTTCTATTGTAATGATTCTTTCATTAGATCGCAATAAATCGCTCAGAACCTCCTGGGCAACGCTGATAGTTATCGGTCTTCCAACGAGGGTTACGTGTGCTACGATTCTATTTAACGCGCCTTCCAGCTCTCTTATATTTGAAGTTATTTTCATGGCCAAAAATTCTAGAACCTCTTCTGGGATTTTTATTTTATACATTTTTGCTTTAGACTGCAAAATGCCAAGCCTCAGCTCATAAGTTGTTGGATGAACGTCGGCAACCAATCCCCAACCTAGTCTTGATTTCAACCTATCTTCAACGCCTTCCAGATTTGACGGGGACTTATCCGCCGATAAAACAACCTGTCTGTTGTTGTCGACCAAATCGTTAAACGTATGAAAAAATTCTTCTTGAGTCGTATCTTTTCCACCGATAAATTGAACGTCGTCAATCATCAAAACGTCAACGTTTCTAAACATTTCTTTAAACGATACAGTATCTTTAAACCTTAAAGATTTAATAAAGAGATACATAAATTTTTCAGCCGAAATATAAATAACTTTTTTCTTTGGGTGAGTCTTCATAACGTGCCAAGCAATCGAATGCATGAGATGAGTTTTACCAAGTCCCACACCGCCATACAAAAATAGTGGATTAAATGAAGGAATCTCTGATTCGGCAACTCTTAACGAGGCGGCATACGCAAATTCGTTTGGCTTCCCAACTACAAAATTTTCAAACGTAAATCTTTTATCTAAGACGGAAATACTTTTAAATTCGTCGTCCCTTTCAGATTTAGCAGTAACTTCAGGGTTGTTATTATCATAGATGTCTATATGTAAGGATTTTACGGCGCAACCGTATGAATTCATAACCTTTACTATCATATCTGAAAATCTTGAAAGCACATTGTCGCGTATAAAATTTGAAGGAGCAGAGAGTTTTAAAATACCGTCGTTAAACTCGATAACACCAAGCCTTGATAGCCAGGTTTTAAAAGATTTCTCGCCGATCAAGGATTTTAAATCGTCTGTCGTCTCAAGCCAAATCTGATTCAACTTTTGATCGGTAATGTTTGTCATTTACTATCCCAAATATGTTCGCATAATTTTAAAAACATCCAGCATTTTCAAATTATGAAATTTTAATGTCTTTTCTTCTAACCTAAATTCAATTTTTGCGTTAGAGCATCAAGATTCGTATCAGAGTGTACCTCCATTTTATACGGTAAAAATCTTACTACTAAACTTCTGGCGCTTCCTACGTTTTCCATAAACTTTCCTGGCGTTAAATATTTTGCAAATAGGAATGCCCCTTTTGCTTTTGTGTACGACTTCAAATTAATAGATTGGTTAAGCTTATTCCTACCAGGGATCATATCGTATTTAAATATCTCGATCGAATCTTTATAAGTCTTCTCAAGTGATACAACGCTAGAGAAATATCCTTTAGCATCCATTCCTTGGAGCTTGTCGTAAAGATCCTTTGAGTAAGCAACCGCTATATGGCAAACAAAAGCATTTCGATTGTTGGCGTTTGGATCAACCTCAAAGTCTACTTTTCTAAGCCACACCGTAACGCTAGGCAACATATCGCAAGAGACAGTTGCCAGACACGTAAGGGTTAATAAACAAAAACGGTTCGTAACTCCTTTAAAACTATTCAGGAACAATGCGGCTTCTTCCTTTTTCGCTGTTTATGACGTATACTCTTTGCCCAACAGATAAAGCAGGGGTTACGCCTTGGGCAATTGTTATTGTTGCTCCGGTATCTAGCTTGACGGTATATTCAAAACCATCTTCTGGTCTAGTAGCGATTGCGTTTCCAGCAAC
>JAITTF010000149.1 GCA_031287215.1 Bacteroidales bacterium | reverse complement strand
CCGAATAACCGTTTGGATAGGCAAACAATTTCTTTTTTCTGTTGAAAATAGGATTGGTAGCGTGAATAATGCCATGGTGGTTAGGGCAAATAACCATAATGTTATCGGCATTATTGTTGAGCGAAACTGAGAAATATTCAATGTGGTGCGTATGAATAACGGTTGCATTATACGATTCACCTATAAATAATCCGCAAATCTGGCATTTATGACCATACAAGCGTTTAAGATTATCGCCGATTGTTTTATCCAATTTTCTGATTTTGGTTGTTCGTGTTTTCTCAATAAAAGCAGGACTGTCTGTTGCTTGAATAATTTGCTCTAAATCAAGTTCGCTGAAATTGCATATTTCCTGTTTCGTTTCAGAAATATCGTTTTGTGTAATACATTCTATTGCAAAAACATTATCAAAAACCGTTGAATAAATAACCAAATATTCCCGCATTTCATCGGGTACGGCTAATTGCTTTCTCTTATTTTCCAATTTTTCTTTTTCAACGGACAAATAGTTGTAACTGCTGTAAAAAATGACTCTCAACTTTTTTGCGATTTCGCTGTTTGGTGTCCATCTGATTTGTAAAAGTTCTTTGTGCGTTGGATATTTATTTTCGTCAAAGTAGATATTGGTTAAAATTGCAGAATATTCCACGCCCTCAAGCAATAATTTTATCTTTTTGTTTTCTCCTTTTTGAAGTTTGATTTTTATGTTTTCGTAGAAAATGTTTTGTAATGAAATAGGAATATTGACTCCCAAATGCAGGGCAGACCAATCAATTTCTTTTTTATATATGTAGAGGGAGGTGGTCATAATCTACTTATTTTTAGAGAAAAACTTTCTACGATTCTTAGCAGCGTTAATATCAATAACTCTCTGAGTCAAAACACAACTCAATTCCGAATGTAATTTTAGAATATCGTTTTTCGACGAATTTGTAAATTTTACTGTCGGCTCTTTGTAATTCTCATTAAATTCATCATAATCTGTAACTTTCTGTTGAATTTCTGCGTGTTTTGATTTAATTAAAGAATCATCAATTTTGTACTTCTGGTGCAGGAACTTGTCTAAATTTTGAGTTCGTTCCGACATAATCTTAAACCAATCCTTAATATCGGTTGCAGATTTATCCCCTTTGTATAAATGATTTACAAATGATTTATACAAGTCTCGAATTTCTTTTACCTCATTGATAAAATATTCTTTCAAATATCTACTTTTTGTAAGATTGTTTTGTACGGCAACAGCAATCCAAATTCCAATTACAGAAGTAACTACAATTTCTACTATACCAATCCAATCAGATATTTGTAACCCATATAATATTAATTCTTGTCTATCCATCGTCGCTTTTCAATTGAATTAGTTGCAAAATTATACCGCCACCATTCCTCGTGATTAATGGTCTTTTTAGGTATCTTCGTTTCTGCTCGCCTTTGTTCCCATTGTACATAGGTTTCTTTTTCTATCATTTCAATCCATTCCGGTTCTTCATTTGAAACGATTTTTACACGACTTTGCACATTTTCTAATCCAAAATCGAAAATAAGATTACCAAACGCTTCATCAAGGAACGAAGAAGCGTACCCATCTGGACCGTCTAAATTTACCTCCAATTCTGATTTTTGTTCAAAGGCTTCTTTGAATTTTTGATTCAGAACTTTATGATAAAAATCTTCGCCGGAATCATCCCCTTGATAACAATATCTTGGACCCGGACTTGTCGAATAGTCTGAAATGACTATAATAAACTTCTGTTTTTCCATATATCTATACATTTTTTATTTAATTCCCAATAATAAAACGTGCCATTAAATTTTTTATTGAGTATTTTTGAATTAGACTCGTCTGAAAAATTTAATAATACGTTGTTTGTTATAACAATAAGATTGTTCACATAATTGTTAATAACAATCTTTTTAATTTTAGGCAACCCTTTATTTCTATTAATATCATTAGTTACAGACGCATATTTTTTATCGAAAGCTCTGTCTAATATGTCAATATCACTTTTTAAAAAATCACTAACTATTTGTGTTGCTTTCTTTCGCAATGTTTCTAAAATTCCGTGTCCAATATCTGTCATCGTAAAACATACAGTTTCCGTATCCTTATAATAAACCGAAAAAAGCCAATTTTTATTTTTCTCATTCGCGTGTTCAATAGAGTTTGCGCACATTTCTTGCACCATACTGAAAATGGGGCGATAGGTGTTTTCTTCCCCTGTCAAATGTTTTACAACATTCCTAATTTCAGCACCCACCATGCTATTACTTGTTTTATCAAATCCACGATTTACCATCATGCTTTTATGTTCTTTTGTTTCAATTTTATTGCCTTTTAGGTCTCTCATGTGTTCTAAAAAACCAGATTCGGAAATAATTGTTTTACAGGTTGCATCTTTGGGCATAGTGCCAAAAGCATAAAAATGCCGCTGTGATAATTCATTCATCTTTGAAAGTAGCAAACCAATTGCACCTATATCAATCTTAACAACATCAGACAAGTCTATTTTTATTAGTTTATTTCTTCCTCTTTTGATAACTTTATTAATTGTGTTCACAAAACCTAATACATTAACAGAATCTTCTATTAAAGAAAAATTTGATTCTAATTTTATTGTAAGTTCTTTAGGTGGTGTATATTTGTACGAGTTTTGCTTTGGTTTTTCTTCGTAAAAAGATTTTTTGCGGTTATTGTTTCGTATATTCCGTTGCCGTTTCTTATCCGCTGACTTTCTTCTCAGACGTTCTATTTTTTTTTGTCTGAGAGTAATTCTAATTCTTGATATGGAATATTTGCTTTTATTCATAATATGATTCTAAGCAACTTCTTTATAGTTATTTTTGTTTGCCCAACGGTCATCTTTCCCGTAACACACAGGATTACGCTCGTTAATAATATTTGCGGTTATCAAATCAACTTCTTGACTGTCAAGTCCATTTTCGATTTCTTCATCTGTGATTAAAATCTTTTCGATTTTCAAAATTCCCGCAAATGGACTTGCCGAATGTTGTTTTTCTCTAATTCGTACATACCAAATTGCAAAAAATACATCGCTACCAACAATTTCTGTTTGATATTTGTATGCGGGTGTTCGGTGAAAAAGTTCTAGTTCGGCAATTTTATCGGCGTTGCTTTTGCCGTCTTTGTCCCTGCATAATTCAGGATTGAACATTTTTGAAATACCGACAACGCTTTTGTAATGATTTTTGAATTTTGAGAGTTCTTTAAAATCACTGGTCTTCATTGGTTTATACTGCAACGAACCATCTTTTATGAGATATTTATTCGCGTTTATCCACTGTTTTTAGGGAAGAGAGGCGCCAAGTCGGT
>JAITTF010000125.1 GCA_031287215.1 Bacteroidales bacterium | reverse complement strand
TCTTTGAGCTGTTGCAGTACGTGGTCTATGGAGTTGCTTCTGCTTGCCCCTCTTGCTTTTGCCACAGTGCAGTAGGTACAATGATAATCACAACCATCCTGAATTTTCAAAAATGAGCGGGTTCTATCTCCGGAAGAGTATGCCGGAACAAAATCGGGCGTATCTGGAATGGAACGACCCATCAGATAAGGAATCACATTGGTCTTGTCGGCGCTTCCAAAAACGGCGGTTACCCCCTTCCATTGAGCAATCTCGGCGGCTTGAAGTGCCCCATAACAGCCAATGACCACAATTCGGGAATCTGGATTTTTTTTGTGGTGACGAGCCACTAAATTGCGCGTTTTTTTGACTGCCATAGAGGTAACAGCACAACTATTAATAATTACAACTTCAGGATTATTACTCTGTATGAATCCTAAAGATTTCAATTGTCGCGCTATATCAGAAGATTCACTAAAATTGAGTTTGCAACCGAGTGTATAGATGTTGAAAGTCATCTTTTATAGAATAGAAAAAAATGCCAATTAAAACTTTATCACTTTGGGTTCTCCTGAAAATGAGGAAATAGTAGCGGTAACCTCTTTCAAATAGAGTACTTGCGTATTTTTATCATCGGCAGCATATCTACTCTTGAGGCTTGGATAGGCATCAAGCATACTGGCTTTTGCTTCAAGTCTATCGTCTTCAACGGCAATCGCTTGTATGCGAATCCATTCACTGCCGTTAAAAGCACAAATTTCAATTTTCGGATTCGCAATCATCTGTTTAGAGACCGCTTTTATTTTGCCTGTCTGAATGTATAGTTTACCATCAAAAATGTGAATCGTTCCAAATGGACGTACACGTGGCTGATCTCCTTCTACAGTTGCTAAATAATAGGTGCCGCATTTTTTTACAAAATCATGAACTTCTTGCATATTATTTTC
The DNA here is from genome assembly GCA_031287215.1 of Bacteroidales bacterium. Classification (GTDB taxonomy): domain Bacteria; phylum Bacteroidota; class Bacteroidia; order Bacteroidales; family WCHB1-69; genus JAGVVH01. Next base: position 3,985 of record JAITTF010000125.1, on the reverse strand, counting down.
TTTTAAGGTTGATTGTGCTTTAGCACAAAATGTAAGGCTTGCTATTGCAAGTACAAGCAATATTTTTTTCATTATGATAAATATTAAATAGTGATCTAAATATCAGATTGCAAAAATAATGATAAAATCGTTACCAAAATTGCAAAAAATTATTCATATACCAATCGCAACATCTCACCACTGATAAGCAGCAGGGAGAGTTCACAGAGTTTGGTACTGTATTCGGCTTCTACCAAACGTTGTTCGGCTTCTAAAAGGCTATTTTGGGCTTCTCGCAGTGCTATACCGGAGAGCGTACCGAGCATGTATCGGTCTATTGCAAATTGGAAATTCTCTTTGGCAGCGGCAACATTTTCTCTGTTGAGTGCCATCAACTCTTTGTTATTCTCATACGCCATCCAGATGTTGGAAAAATCACTCTTTATTTGCAGTAAAAGATTGTCGTAATTTAATTTACGATTTTCTATCTCTATCTTGGCATTATTTTGCAACCTTTTTTGACTGTAACCGTTAAAAATATTGTATTGCAGCGATAATCCAAAACTGGCTCCTAAGATACCGGTTGATTTGGTAGCGGCTAAAGAGTAATAATTACCATTGTATCCATAACCGGCATTGAGAGATAGATGGGGATAATTGACACTTTTGATCGCTTTCAGGTCAAGTTCACTCAGATAGACCTCTTTTTGGGCTAAGATAAGCGAAGCATTTTGTTGCTCTACCAACTTCCATTCGGTCTCTTTATCCGGGAAAACAAAATCATTTATTATAGTCGTATCTTCCAATACAATAGGTTGTTCCACATCAGCAATACCCATTAGACGATTAAAATTCACTCTTGAATTGAAAAGTATCTCTCTCTGTTTGATCAATTTAGCACTATCAGCATTAAAATCGACTTTGGCTTGTTGCAGGTCAAGTCTGGACATAGATCCTATCGTATAGCGTTCTTCTACAATACGGAGGCGTTCTTTAGAGAGTTTGACGGCATATTGAAGGTTTTGAAATTGAGTAAGTTGTTGAATATAATTATAATATTCAACTGCCATATTAGAAACAAAAACTTTCAGGGCAATGCGGGTTCGTACTTCACCGATACGTTGATATTCTTTTAATTTTTCGTAATTGGTTTGCATTTTCAAGCCATCAAAAAAAGTCCAATTAGCATAGATGCCAGCATTCAAATTCTGATTTAAGGCATTGTTGTAGTGAATAGCATCGCCCACTCTCAGACGTTGAACGTCAATATTATTAAAATTACCGGAATAGCCACCACTCAAATAGACTGAAGGCAGGTAGCCGGCATTTTCGCGTGAACTATTATTGTCGCTAATTTTCTGACTATTCTGCATGATGCGGATATCATAATTGCGTTCTAATCCAATATTAAGACATTTTTTAAGATTATAAACCTCTTGACCTTGCAGTAAGAAAGGCAATAAAAGGATTAAAAAAAGTAGTTTTTTCATGAAAAATGACCCAACATATTATTTTTTAGTAAATCGTCTTGCTTTCTTTGCCGTAGGAGTAGTTGTTTCGACAATATTTTTAACCTCTTCAAAAGTGAGAGTAATAGGGTTCATCGTTTTGGGAATTTTAAAGTTGTTTTTTCCGTTACTGATATAAGCTCCATAACGACCGTTCAGCACCTTCAAAGTACTATCTGCAGGAAATGAGAGCAATTCGTTATTATCTTTTTGTGTTAAATATTTGACGGCATCCTCAAAGGTCATGTCAGCAACGATGCTATTTTTGTCGATTTTGATATTTTTGTCATCATATCTAATATAAGGACCAAATCTACCATTAACAACAAACAGTTCTTTATCTTCATATTTACCCAATAAACGGGGTGCTCTTTCCGCATCCAATTGTTTTTTACTCTTAATCAGTTCAATAGCTCTTTTCATCGTAACGCCGGCAGGTTCTTCTCCTTTAGGAATGGATACAAATTGGTCATTAAACTTCACATAAGCACCAAATCTACCTATACCTACTACAACGTCTGCACCTTCATATTGACCTAAATATTTAGGCAATTCAAAGAGTTTCATAGCTTCTTCAAAAGTGATTGTTTCTATAGATTGAGTAGCTTTCAGACGGGCATATTTAGGTTTATAATCATCTGAAACTTCACCTAATTGTGCCATCGGACCAAATTTACCTAATCTTACATACACATTATTACCTGTAGCAGGATCTTGTCCCAGCAGTCTATTGCCGCTGGCTTTAGAAGAGGTAGTCAAAGCGGTATCCACTGCAGTATGGAATTTTTGGTAAAAATTATCCAGCATCTGTTGCCATTCTATAGTACCTTCAGCGATATCATCAAATTTTTGTTCTACGGCAGCAGTAAAACCGTAATCCATAATATGGTTGAAATTTTCTTGTAAATATTCATTGACCACACTTCCGATGTCTGTAGGAAAAAGTTTATCTTTTTCGTAACCGTATTTTTCTTTTTTGATCTCTTCTTTAATAGCATTTTCTACTAAAATGATATGTTTAATAGGACGTTCTTTGCCGTCTCTGCTCTCTTTCACTACATACTCTCTTTTTTGAACAGTAGAGATCGTAGGGGCAAAAGTCGAAGGGCGACCAATACCTAACTCTTCCATTTTTTTCACCAAACTTGCTTCCGTATAACGTGCAGGGGGTTGGGAGTATTTTTGAACCGCATTAATAGAGGCATATTGTAATTTTTCACCTACCTCTACTTTGGGTAATAATCCTTTGATCTCCTCATCTTCTTCGTCTTTAGATTCTATATAGACTTTTAGGAATCCTTGAAAGAGAATTACTTCACCTATTGCCAAGAATTTTTCAGTTTTTCCTGACACCGGAATGGTAATGGTTGTTTTTTCTATGGCGGCATCACTCATTTGCGAAGCAATAGAGCGTTTCCAAACCAGTTCATACAATTTATTGCAGGAAGCATCCATATCAACAGAAGTTCTTTGTATTAAAGTGGGACGAATCGCTTCATGAGCTTCTTGAGCATTTTTACTTTTTACCGTATATTTTCTTCTTTTATAATACTCTTCACCGTATTGATTTACAATCTGATTTTTAATATCATTAAGAGCAAATTCAGAAATATTTACCGAGTCGGTTCTCATGTAAGTAATATAACCGGCTTCATAGAGTTGTTGAGCGACCATCATCGTTTTAGAGACTGAGAAACCCAATTTTCGGAAAGCTTCTTGTTGTAAGGTAGAGGTCGTATAAGGAGCTGCCGGGCTTTTTTTACCGGGGCTTTTTTCTACCGCTTCGACAAGAAAATCGGCGATTTTGCAATGTTCTAAGAAATTTTTAGCCTCTTTTTCCAATTCAAAACGCACATTGAGGTCTGCTTCTAATTTCTCTTTTTTAGGGGTAATAAATGCCCCATTTACCTTATAAAAAGAGGCAGTTTCAAACTTCTGAATTTCGTGTTCTCTTTCCACAATCAACTTCACTGCTACAGATTGTACTCTACCTGCAGAGAGTTGTGGTTTTACTTTCCGCCATAGTACCGGAGAGAGTTCAAAACCTACAATTCTATCTAAGATACGGCGCGCCTGTTGAGCATTCACTAAATCGATATCTACCTCTCTTGGATTGGCTAAAGCATTTTCGATTGCAGACTTTGTAATTTCATGGAATACAATACGTTTTACTTTATTTTTGGGTATAGAAGCCGACTCCATCAGGTGCCAAGAGATGGCTTCGCCTTCACGGTCGTCGTCAGTCGCGAGCCAAACGGTATGTGCCTCTTTAGCCTTTTTTTTGATCTCTGCGATGAGTGCTTTTTTATCTGTTAAGATAGTGTAATCAGGAGCAAATTGATGCTCAATGTCCACGCCAAGTGTCTTTTCAGGAAGGTCTCTCACGTGTCCTTTTGAAGAGATCACTTCGTACTCTTCTCCAATGAATTTTTGAATAGTCTTAGCTTTGGCAGGAGACTCTACAATTACAAGATTTTTATCCATTTATGTCTAATTAT